>JAQVNT010000032.1 GCA_028702975.1 Candidatus Delongbacteria bacterium | reverse complement strand
CCTCAATATTCTCTTCAACGAATTTTATGATCTGAGTTGTCGATCCGATAAAATCGGCCTGTTCTAGAACATCCGCCGGTGCTTCGGGGTGGACCAGCAGTATACAGTTCGGGTGCTCATGTTTTGCGATATATATATCGCCTAAGCTGAATTCGTCATGAACATAGCACCAGCCGTTCCAGATCACCATGTCGGCACCGGTCAGAGCCTGACAATAGGCTCCCAGGTTCCTGTCCGGGGCAAAAATGATCTTTTTGCCTTTATAATGTTCCACGATCTTAACGGCGTTCGATGAAGTGCAGATGCAGTCGCTCTCCGCTTTCACTTCAGCGGGAGAATTTATATAGGTTATCACAACAGCGCCGGGATGTTTCCTTTTAAGTTCCCTTAAACCTTCTGCGTCTGCCATTCCGGCCATTGGGCAGGCGGCTTCTCTTGAGGGCAGAAGCACTTTCTTATCAGGAGAGAGGATCTTTGCGCTTTCCGCCATAAAGTCCACACCGCAGAAAACGATGATCTCCGCATCCGTTCCGGCGGCTTTCTTTGAAAGCTCAAGAGAATCGCCGACAAAATCAGCGGCCAGTCTTACATCCCCGTCCTGATACGAATGCGCGAGTATTACGGCATTTTTCTTTTTCTTCAGTTCTGCGATGTTCTTTAACAGTTCTTCCCTGTCCAATTTTCAATGCTCCATTTTTTTATGCAATATAGTTATTAGGCGCTGTATTGTCAAATGCAAAAAGCGCCTTCGGCGCTTCTGCACGGCAGTTCAATAATAGGGGGAGGATTACTTGTCCTGCCGAAATACAATATACAAAGAATTTGAGAAAATACTAAATGATTTTTTTAAAATTTTTCTGACAGTTTCAAAAAAGGCACAGCGTCGATGTCACTTCCCGCCGACCATGCATCAGGTCCGCTTCTCAATATTTTTCTGTAAGCCGTCATTGCGACCATAGCTGCGTTATCGGTGCAGTATTTAGGGGACGGATAATGGAATTTGATCTTTTTCTTTACGGCAAAATCCGCGACTTTTTTTCTCAGCACCGAATTTGCGGATACCCCTCCGGCAAGAAGAACTGTGTTGACCTTGTATTTCTTCACGGCTCTGAAGAGTTTTTCCGTAAGTGAATCCGTAACGGAATCGAGGAATGAAGCCGCTATGTTCGCGATATTTTCTTTAATGAACTCAGGATCCTGTTTTTCCAGATAGTATTTAACAGCCGTCTTAAGTCCGCTGAAGCTGAAGTCGAGGCTGTTCTTCATTCCTCTGGGGAAGGAGACAAAATCTTTGTCGCCTTTAGCGGACAGCTCGTCTATTATCCTGCCGCCAGGGAAGCCCAGACCGAGCATCTTGGAGACCTTGTCTATACATTCGCCCGCAGCGTCGTCGCGCGTTTTACCGATTAGCTCATACACGCCGTATTCCGGCACATGGACAAGTTCCGTGTGGCCGCCGGACACAACAAGGACTATGAACGGAAAATCTATATCAGAGTGCTCAATGTAGTTCGCGGTTATATGAGCTTCTATGTGATTGACGGGCACAAGCGGTCTGGACAGCGAGAAGGCTAAGCCTTTCGCAAAATTGACGCCCACGAGAAGACATCCTACAAGCCCGGGACCGCAGGTAACTCCGATGGCGTCAATTTCCCCGGGCGATCTGCCGGAGTCCGTCAGTGCTTTTTGGAGCACTGCCGGGAAAAAGCTCAAATGCGCCCTCGACGCGATCTCGGGGATCACTCCGCCGAAGCTGATATGCTCCAGCTGCGTGTTCGTGGCGACGGAAAGTATCTTCCCGTCCTCGAGTACGGAGACAGATGTGTCATCGCATGATGATTCAATGCCGAGAACTATCATTTCTTCCTTCCGAGAGATATTATGTCGTGGACCTTCCATCTGAAATCGTCGTCAAGAACCGTATAGAATATCTCTTTCACGGTAAATTTCAGATCTGTCTTCTTCATGAATGTTTCAAGCTGTTTTTGGGCGTAAAGGGTCGATTCTTCGGTCGCGAAGGTGCCTATAGAAGCGTGGGGAATGAAAGGTTCAAGGTTCAGACCCTGGATATTCTCAGGACAAACGGCGGAAAGCTGAGAGTTAAGTGTGTCAAGCTCTTCGGTATCTGACGGAGCAATGTATAAAAAGAACGGGTCTTTGAAGAAACCGGTCTTTGTAAATTCGACTTCGAAAGGAGCGGTAAGTTTTGTCCGTCTCGCTATCTCAGGTCTATGAATATTCCAGACATCTCTTGAAATATAAGGAGGATACATAAGTGTGAGATGAGGTTTCGGCATTTTTATGTATTCTTTGAAATGACTCTGCCATGCATAGATCCTTGAGGAAATACTGTCGGGAAGAAATATGAAGAGGCCCCCGTCACCCGGTTTTGATGCTTCCAATTTCCACATCCTTTTTTAAAAGCCATGTAATTTAAGAAAATATTTGATATTTAGGAATTAAAAAATTATAATTCATCACTTAATCCGGAGCATTGTTGAAATGAGAAAGATCCTGAAATACGAGATCAAACAGCTTTTACGGGACAAAAAGACCATAATCCTCGTATTTATCCTCCCTTTAGTTATCATGCCTCTCATAAACGGGCTTCTGAATAAAGTCATAAATGAAAGGATCGGGGAGATCTTCAGCGGACCTACTGAGTTCGTTTCTTATGACGAACCATTCCTGAAAGAAATATTTACGCGCCTTGAAGGAGACAGTATTTTTTCGGTCGTTTATACTCCCTCAGGAGCTTCTGTCGATTCGCTTCTCGAAAAATTTCCCGCAGTAGTTACATCAGAGTTCAGCGATTCGGTTAAAACGCGAACTTTGGTAGTAAATTATTCATCAAAGAAGGACAGGCAGAATTTTCAGGCAGTCTCTGTAATAAGAAAACTCAGAAATATCAGAAAAGACATGTCCGGGGAAAGATACAGCAGTATAGGGATAAAAGACTATTATAAGAACTCCTCTCCCGAGATCAGAAATATCGCTTCACCAGAAGAAATGAGCAGGACGAGGAGCGCGGGGATATTGCCCGTAACGATAATCATCGTCCTCGTGATAGGTACATTTTTCATATCTAATTATGTCATCCTGGGCGAAAAAGACAACAACACTCTCGAGTCTCTTCTTTCATCCGGGATTAAAAGAAGAGATATTATATACGGAAAGATGTCGATAGTGATGCTCGCGGGTATAATAATGTCCGTTCTGGAACTGATCTCATTCTGGCTCTACGCAAAATTCACGGCTAACCTGAGCTTTGATATAGGTCTCGGCGCGTTTCAGACCGGGTGCCTGATCCCGGTGCTTCTGTCCCTGTCCCTTCTGATCTCTTCAGCTTCGGTGTTCCTGTCATGCAGGTTAAGATCCTCATCGTCAGGACAGCTGCTCTTTCTGCCGGTGATGCTTTTTTATCTGCTGACGGCGCTCATGGGTACTTTTGAAGGTGTTTCGATAACGAGGGGATTTTTTCTTATACCTGTAGTAAATTCGGCAGGTGTTATGAAGGAGATATTCAGAGGCGATCCGGCGATATTCTCATCCGTATCAGTCACCGTCCTGAACCTGTTATATTCATTTATGTTCGTCAGAAGTTCGTCGGGCTATTTAAACAGCGAGGACATTCTCGAAAAAAATACCGACCTGGACATAGTAAAAAAAGGTTTTTCAAAAGGGGCCGTATTTACTGTTTTCGCACTTCTGGTAGTCTCTTATATGCTCGTTGGGGGGTACCTTCAGGACAGAAACATCGTCTCGGGACTTATATTGTCGCAGGTATTCATACTCGGAGGATTTGCGGTGGTAATGAGATCGGTAACGCAAAAACCTTTCGCCGGCATCCTCAAACTGAAAAAATTCGATCCGTTCTATATTCCCGCCGCTTTAATACTGGGTCTGTCTTCAAGATACCCGATAACACTTGTATCTGAGCAGCTTCTGAAAGTTTTTCCTGTCCCCGACATTATGAAAGAGAACGATATTATGGGAACCGCTCTCGGCGACCTTAACATAATCGCAGCAGTATTCGTTATAGCAGTACTTCCGGCATTTTTTGAAGAATTCGCTTTCAGGGGAATTTTCTTAAGCATAATGGAGAAAAAGTACTCAAAAGTACCGCTTTTACTTATTACCGGCCTCATGTTCGGACTGATGCACATGAACATTTTCACTGTTTTCGAGACGGGGGTGCTTGGTGTTGTTCTCGGACTTCTTACAGTCAGCTCAGGATCAGTATTTCCGGCGGTGATCATGCATTTTACCAACAACGCTTTTTCCGTTATACTCATGTTTTTAATAAAAGACGGACGGATCACCGAGGACAGTTTTCTTGCATCGGACATATCTTTCGCATGGATAATGACGGTAATTACCGTGCTCTTACTGTTTGCGATCGTATTCAGAAAGAGAAGTTAGTGTTTTCTGAAAGCCACCATTCTTTTGACGGTCTTTTCAATATCGGTGTGAGTATCGAATATCAGTCCGCTTGAAATATCTTTCCTGTACCTGTAAATATAAGTGTCGGTCTCTCTTTGAAAAACGATGTGCATTTTTTCTTTTTCAATATAAGTGATATGGATCTTCGTTATTGAATTCCTGATCTCAGATTCTTCAATTCCTTCTACAATGATCCTTGCGATCCTCGGGACAGAAGCCGTTTCTACCACTCTGCATTTTATCGTGTCCCTGCTTGTTAAAATGTTCTCGTCGGGCAAAAACCTGTACATAGATATCTGAAGATTGTCTTCACTGTTTCGGACAGCGGTCACTTTTTTTATGTCATGAATATTGGAGCTTACAGAATATCTGTATTTTAAAGTATCTTCAGATTGCTCTTTACAGAGCCTGTCCTCGGTGAATTCGTTCACATCTTTGTTTTTAAAGCTTATGCCTTTGAAGGATATGAACCCGGATCTGTCAAGATCGTACTTGAGTATTATCGGGTTGAAGATATCATAAAGCGCTTTGATGTCAGTCGAGGCTTCACCTCCCAGAAGAGCGATCTCGGAAAGGTCGGCTTTTTTGACAAAACCGGAATTCATTGTACCCTCTGAGCCTTTGTAATGAACAGGGCAGACGTCTCCCGCTGAAAGATCCGTGACGAACACAAGATCGCCCGTAGTCAGGATGCCGGCCGGAACTGCAGCTGAACTGTCGGCATAAACAGCGGCGGATGCCGACATAATCCAGTGAGGGTTTTTCTTAAGATCTATATCTGAACCCGCCGGTTTTTCATTTTTTTCCCCGAACGGCCTGCCGTAATATTTTATTTTTCTCAGCGTTCCCGACCTGACCCAGCCTTCGATTATTCCGTGAAATTTATCAAGGATCTTTATCCTGATAAAACTTCCGCCGTCCTCAACGATCTGAACGAACATATCCGAATCAAGAGTATAAACCGCTTCAGCATTGTTCTTTGGGGCGTCATAAAGAAAATCGTTCTGTACAAGCACCTGATAAAATAGAACCTGAGTCGAATCCGATCTGAAGTTGTTGTATGTCTGCCCCGTCCTGTCGTCAACAATTGATTTTCTCAGTCCGGTATCCTGGCAAAACAACTGAAAAAATAAAGAAGTAATGCTGAATGCCAGAAAAAAGATTGTCCTGTTTACCGTCATGCGATCGTCTCCTTATAATATAGATCCCGGCTTAAATATACAAAGTAATCAAACCAAAAGCAACAGAGCATGTTTTGGAAACATAGATCAAAAAAAAAAAATATTTTGATTTGCGAATTGTTAATTATGGACATATATTATGCACAGACCCGTAGAGCAAAGAAAAGAACGGGCGGAAAATATGCGTAAAATTATTAAAAATAAAGATGGAGTTTGTTATGAAAAGAAGCATCGTCTTAATGATGATCACACTATTCGCAACAGTCTTGTTTTCTCAAACAACCGGTAAGATCAAGGGTGTCGTGCTTGATGAACAGGGAGATCCTTTACCGGGAGCGAACATAGTTGTTGTAGGAACAACATGGGGAGCCGAGGCTGATGAGGATGGTTATTACTACATCATCGGTGTGAGAGCCGGAACTTATACTCTCAAAACAGAATTCGTCGGATACGCGCCGAAGGAAGCAAGAGAGGTCAAGGTAAGGGTAGGTCTTACAACAACTCAGAACTTCAAAATGTCTTCGGAAGTGATAGAGCTTCAGGAGATCGTTGCCGAGGTGGTAATGGAGCAGAAAGTTGAAAAGGACGTTACAACTTCAGTAAGAACAGTGGATATGGGCAACATTGAGACTTTGGCCGTTACACAGGTATCTGATGTGCTGAAAGGCACCGCCGGTATTAAAACCGACGCGGAAGGCGAGCTTCACTTCAGAGGAGGAAGGGCAGGCGAGGTAAATTATGTCATTGACGGTGTATCAGTAGGAGATCCGACCGGAGCCAAATCAAATCCCGTTGAGATAAACTTTGCCAATGTGGAAGCTTTCAATATTCAGAAAGGTATTCCCGATGCTGAATACGGAGATGCTCTCTCAGGAAGTGTAAACATCGTTTATAAGATCGGTGATCAGGAAAAAACTTCCGGTCATGTAAAATACGCAACGGATTCTTTCCTCGGCGACACAAAGCTGAACTATAACAGGGGAGAATTCAGTCTGAGCGGGCCGATTCCTCTTCCGATGAACGGAATGAAACCGACTTATTATATTGCAACCGACTTTACTCTTCAGGACGGTTACGCAAGGTCTTACAGGGTTAACGGAGATTCGGAGGGCGAGTTTTTTGATTTCAAAGATTACGACCTGACCGGTTTCGGATTCGAACTGCCGCAGGCAAGAGAGAATAATTTCAACATTATGTTTAAATCGGCTTACGATTTCTCGCCTACCATGAAACTGAGTGCGTCATTCACCAGATCCAGAACTCATAATTATGATTTTGACTGGGCATACAGATACACGCCTGAGACGACATCTGAGCAGCAAGAAGATGTAACCATCCTAAATCTTAACTGGAGGCATACTCTAAACCAGCAGAGCTATTATGATTTTATATTCTCATACTATAACAGAGAGTTTGAAAATCTGCCTGGCGGAAAAACACCGGATGAGTTTGTTTACAGCTCGCCGGGACACGATTCGACTGATGTTTTTGAATCTTATGATATAATCAGTAACGGCGTCAGGGACGGAGGGGACGCGGAAGGTTATATCGATAATAATTTTAACGGATATTTTGACAGAGAGAATTTTACTGACGGATCGAACGGAAAGCCAGTGAACTCCAATTATGATGTTGGTGAAAATTTTGTTGACGCCAACGGCAACGGTTTCTGGGACGGTGACAGGCTATTTGATTCCAACGGCAACAACGCATGGGATCACTGGGAAAAAGGAACTTCTTATACCGGATTCGGCGGAGATTGCCTCACAGGGGAGATAGTAGAGGGATACAGAGATACGAACTTGAACGGTCACTATGATGAAAACCTCTATTCCGCTGTAGGAGACGAACCTTTTACTGACGGCGACCTCTTTACTGATACGGGAGAGCCTTTTGTTGACCAGAAGAGATTTATGGTAATTGCAGGCGAGATCTCCGAATATGCAAATAACCAGTGGGACGAAGGTGAAACAAGCGTATTGGCGATCAAAGGAACAGACACATACGGTATTCCTTATGATTATTCAGGCCAGCTTACCGCCGAATTCTGGGAAAGAATTGAATTTATTAAAACTAACCAGTTCTATAATTCAACAGTTACGGTAGCTGCCGACACATCCACTATTACAATTAAGTATCCGAAAGAGTTCTTTGCCGACCTGAGATCGTCACTGGGATCCTTAAGCCAGCCTGCTCCAAGATTCAACGATGTATATAATGTATGGTACGACGGTGTTTTCGATGAGTTTGAAGCGTACTGTTCATGGAGATACAGCGGTTCAACGACAGACGAATCTCAGCTTGGCTGGACTGCCGGACACGCTCCAACAGACAATCCTTCAGATTATGTTGAATTCATCGGTTCCTATTCGGTTTACAGAGCGCCTGCATCAATGTACTCAAATGTTCCGAATGTGGCGGATCTTCAGTATGACAGCTATTCGACATGGATGGACAACAATAGGAACGGAGTATTCGACAATCCTAACGACATATACGATTCAGGAGAAGATTTTGTAGATTACAATTACGATGACCTTTGGAATCAGAACACCGGATTTTTGAGACCGGGATCATATATGGTTGATACACCTACAAACGACGGTATGAAATACAGTCTTTTTGACAATACGGTAATGAGGTTTAAGGGAAGCTATACGAATCAGATCAACAGATTCCACATGATTAAAACAGGTTTTGAGTTTACAATGAACGACCTGGATTATTACAGAATAACGAACCCGTATTATTACTATGAGATCCTTGACGAAGATCTCTATTTGTATGCGGATGATCCTTATCCGTACAGAGGTGAAGAAAAAACTCAGTATAAATACGAACCAAAAGAGTTCTCGGCTTACCTTCAGGATAAAATGGAATTCGAGGACCTTGTCGTCAATGCCGGAGTCAGGCTGGATATGAGGATCCTTGACCAGAAATCCGTTGATGTCTACGAAGAAAAGTATGAGGCAGAGGAATTCGGTTACGAGGAAGAGATCGATAAGTATAAATATGCGGTAAGTCCCAGATTCGGTATTTCTCACTCTATCTCCGAGACTTCGAAACTGTTCTTTTCTTACGGGCATCTGTATCAGCTGCCGACATACACTCAGATATATGACCCGAATACAAAAGCAGGAAGAGATCCTTTGTTCGGGAATATGAATTTGGGCTACATGAAGAATGTAAACTATGAACTTGGTGTGGTTAACGAGGTCGGTGACTATCTGATCGATATCACAGGATATTTCAAGGATATTTACGATATGATCAATACCAAGACATACGAATACGGAGTAACTAACGCATCTATTTGGTATAACTCCGATTACGGTAAATCAAGAGGAGTCGAGATAACGATCGATAAAAGCCTGAGCAACCATTACCTGTGGGGATTTTCTTATACATTATCATACGCATACGGAAAATCGTCAAGCGAAACATCCAATCTGGATGATGATGTTTATGAAGTTAAAGAATTCCCTCTTGACTGGGACGAAAGACACACTCTGAACACCTACCTGACCTTTGTCTGGGGAAGGGGAGAAACTCTTTTTGACGTTCCTTACACAGACGACTGGACATTGAGCTTCTCAACAGATTTCGGAAGCGGAAAACCGTTTACTCCTACAACGGATTATTTTGATAACACAGTGGCTGCGGAAGACATCGAGACCAACTCAGAAAGAATGCCTTGGACTTCAAATACAGATGTCAAACTGTCAAAGACCTTCGCTTTTACAGGGGAGAACAATGTATCATACGGCAGGCTGAAACTGGATTTCGATATTTATAACCTTTTCAATAAGATCAATGTGTTCTCGGTATATACTGATACGGGAAGCTGGTGGAGAAGAAGCGACGCATACTACGAAGTGACCGATACAAGATCGAATCTTGTGGACATCTTCAAAAATCCGGAGAACATCGATGAAAGAAGGCATTACAGATTCTCGGTCAGCTATTTATGGTAATTATATATTTTAATGTAATAGGAGAAAATTGATGAAAATCTTTAAAACCCTAGCAGTATTTCTGATCGTTGCGTTTGTATCGATCGCTGTGGCAAGAACTGCCCCACCGACAGACAATGCCGGCAGCAAATCGGTTTCGGACAGCAAAGCCGTAAGGCCGATACAGGAAAACCGCGTTCACAGGGCAGGTCTTTTCTGGTTGAACGTTACTAATAACGGTTATTTCGGAAATCCGGATTCAATGAGAGATCCTTGTACGGGAAAAATCGCTGTTTCCGGAGAACTTCCCGGAGGTACGGGAACTGACTTTTTGTTCGTAGGTTCTCTGCTTTTCGGGGGCTATTTAAACTCCGACACGATAACTGTTGATACTGATCAGGCACATGTTTTCGACGGTCCTCTTGTCACAACCTCATATGAAGGATGGACCGGAGAGAACGGAACGGACGATATGGCAAGAGAATGCTGGCCGGTCATGTTCGACGAGGATGAATCAGGAGCGATTTTAGGTCATATTGACGAGTCTTCAAATGTTGAGGGAAGGATCAGCTGTCTTTTTGAGGAAGTTTATGATCCTTTCGCTACTGCAGAAGAACAGTTAAACATGATGTACACAGATAAATTCGTTCAGAGAACACCGTACACCGGAATGGATGATTATGACGAAAGAGAACACAAACCTCTGGGAATAGAGATAAGGCAGAAAAGCTACGCATGGTCTTATGATTATGCCCAGAAATTCGTCATCATAGATTATACATTATATAACAGGAACGAGGAAAGTAAAGATATTTATGATTTCTTCATGGGTGTTTACCTGGACTGCGACATAGGTATGACCAGCGGACAGTGGACGTATAATCATGCCGACGATCTCGGCGGATTTATCCAGAAATGGGATAAATATATTGACCCGGCAACGGGCGTTCTGAAAACAGTTGACCTGAACCTTGCCTGGGCTGCAGACAACGACGGAAGGAACTACACTGGGACAAATTACTATTCGGCAACAGGGGAACCAGGTGCCGGAAAACCTCTTGACGGAGCGACATCAATTGCTACTGTCAGAGTACTGAGGAACCCGAATCCTAACCTCAGGTACGCTTTCAACATGTATGTCGCGCATTCTGATGACGAAGCGATAGACTGGGGACCGAGATGGAAGACGGGTCTGCACGCAGACTGGCAGTACGATCTTACTCTTGCCCAGAAAGGATATGACGATACGAATCAGGACAACCTGACGGTTTCCGGGAACAGCGGGTCCGCTCCTCTGGTAGGCGGAAGAACAGAGGGAAGACCGACCGGAGATAAAGGAAGATATATGGTCATGTCGAATGACGAGTTCGATTATGAGCAGTACAGATTAAGAGAACTCTATGTTCAGGGATATATTGCAGACCCTGATTATATGGAACCGCCCTATTCTCAGGGTGATAAATGGCAGATATATACAACGCCTGAGAATTTCGGGCAGCCGGGAACAGGTAATCTGATAGACGGTACTATAGCAGGTATGAACGATCTCGCGAACGGAGCCGATGTGAAATATCTCCTATCTTTCGGTCCATTAGGAGTTGAGACCGCTACAAATGTCGCTATAGATACGAACGCTGACGGCGAAGCAGATGATTTTATAGCGAACAAAAAAGTGTGGAAATTCGAGCACGGCGATTCTCTTAAACTCACGCTCGCTTTCATTGTGAACGAAAACTTTCATACCGCACTGGAGCAGGATCCGAACTACACTACACCTAACCAGGTGGTTGACGGCGACGGTCTGGATGTCTCGCTTTACGACAAAGGGTGGTACGACGCG
>JAQVNT010000284.1 GCA_028702975.1 Candidatus Delongbacteria bacterium | reverse complement strand
CGACAGGCTGGGATATGTTCCATGAGAAGGTCGTAGAAAGGTCGCTGTCCGCAGATTTGTTTTCGGTAAGTTTTTATGACGGTGACGAAATAATCGGATGCGGCAGAGTTATAGGTGACGGTCTGATGTATTTTTATATTCAGGACATCATAGTTGCCCCGGAATATCAGAAGAAAGGGATAGGCACAAAGATCATGCTCGAGATCGAAAAATTTCTCACAAAAAGAACTGTAAATAATTCATTTATAGGGCTTATGGCAGCCAAGGGAGTCAGAGAATTTTACAGAAAATTCGGCTATTCGGAAAGATCGCCCGAAAGACCCGGCATGTGCAAGATAATTAAGAAATAGAACTTACGAATTTATATCGGGGGAATGAAAATGAAAGATACAGGAGCACTTCCCAGATACCTTAACGATCCGTCTTATTATAAAAACAAGAGCTTTGTTTTTCTCGACATTTCCGGATTCACGCCCCTGTGCGATAAGTTCATTCGGGAAAGCTCTTACGGTGCAGAAAAGATCGGTGATCTGGTGAACACGGTCTTTAATCCTATCATCGAGTTTGTTTACGAAGCGGGGGGAGATGTAATATCGTTTGCGGGCGACGCGCTTTTTGTAGCGGCAGAAAAAAAAGAGATAAGAAATATTGAAAGACGGTGCGACGAGATAATCAGTTCACAGACCATAGATAAAAATCTTTCGATCAAGATAGAGAGATTTGAAGGTGAATATTTCCCCCAGGTCATGAACACGGACAGATCATCGCTTTTCTGCTTCACAAAAAATATCCCCGCTTCCGAAGTGCTGAAATTCACACCGTTCCCGAAAGAGATATTTGAAATATACGGATCGAGTTTCAAAGGAGAGCTTAGAGCCGTGCCTGTATTTTTTATACATCTCGGTCAGGAATACGGGATAGCTGAGTTAAAACCTCTTCTGGAGTTTTTATCCGACTCGGCAAAAGAACATTCTGTTTATGTAAATAAAATCGAATACCTTGATAAAGGCTGGATGATACTGCTTTCCTCAGGTTCGCCGGTATATGCGGCAGACGCGCCTGTAAAAATGTATGAGCTGCTGTCTAAGTTAACGAAAAAGGCAAAGAAGTTGAAAATTCCCGTACGGACAGGCGGGACGCTTCAGCGCGGATATTGCGGTATAATCGGAAACGATAAAAGGTGGGAATTTACTTTTCTGGGATCGAATGTAAATCTTGCGGCAAGGATAGCCGTTAGTGCGGAACCGTATAAGATTTATGCGGACTCTTCATTCTCCGAAGCTGTAAAAACATCTCTCAAGACTTTGTCTGCAGGCAGTAAAGAATATAAAGGTGTAGGCCAAAGAGAAATATTTGAGATCACAGGCAAGCTCGAAGTAGTAAAAAATGTTTTTGTCGGCAGGGAAGAAGAAATAAGGTCATGTCTGAATTTTTTTGCGGGCGACAGAAGGGCTTTTGTGCTTCTGAACGGACCTTCAGGTATCGGAAAGACGATGCTTGCGGAAAATATCATACAGACATTAGGCTATAAGAACCTGATAAGACTCAAAGGCGTTTACGGAACTGACGAACCTGAATATTTGTTCAAAGACAGCCTGTTCTTCAAAGGATTGAATTCTGCCGAGGCATTTAAAAAATTCAGGGGTATTACAGAACCCTCACTGATATTTGTCGATGACCTCCATTTTGCGGATGAAAAAAGTCTCTTTACTTTTCACAGAATGATAAATGAAGGCTGTCCCTTCGTTAATTTCATAGCTACAACTATCGGAAGAGACAAGATCAGGATAACTCCGCTGTGCTACTACGAATCTCTGGTTATCGATCTGAAACCGTTCAGCGCGAAAGACATCCGGGAGATCACTAAGATCGTATCAGGCATCGATATCACTCTTAAAGTAAGTAATGAGATCAAAAAAACCACTCACGGCAATCCTCTTTTCATATCAGGAATACTGCCTTATCTGAACTCAGAGACAAAAGACAGCGGAAAGATCCCGTATTCCCTGCAGGAAATAATTCTGCTTAAGCTCAATCAGATACCTGGTAAAGGACCGGAATTCGTGGACGGCGGATCGGTTTACGGCGATATATTCGACAGCTCGGTCATGAAAGAAGTGGTCAGTATTAAGAGCAGCGTATTGAAAGATATAATACATAAGGCTGAAACCGAAGGACTTGTCCGCAGATCTCAGGCACGGGACGAAATGGAATTCTCCAATACGATCATTAGGGAGATCATTTACGAAAAGATGCTCAGGAAAAAGATAGATTATTTCAGGATCAGGATAGCGGAATCTATTTTTGCGTCAAGAACAAAAGATCTTAAGAAACTTTACAAAGCGTTGACGATGATGTTCCTGGCAGAAGACAAGAGGGCGCTCGAATTTGCCTTAAAGATTGCATCGAAGTACAGAAATACTAAAAACCACGACCTGCTCAGAAAGATCATCATAAGTTCATTCGAGTTCATGAAACAAAAGAATATTTATCAAAAGGCCTATGACTTCATAGATCTGATCACGAGGATCGGCATAATCAATGTGGGTGCTGAACTTTCTTCTGCAGTCGAACAGGCGGCTCTGAATGTAAAGGACTGGAGGAAAAATGAAAGAAGGATTATTGAGATAGCTAAAATGGTGTTCTTTAACCAGTTTAAAATTCCTGAAACCCTTCTTGAAAGATACAGGGCGCTGAAAGGAGAGGATAAGTACTATTTGTGGGCAAAAGCCAGGACAATGGCGTATAAAAGGGACCCGAATGAAACCAGAAAAGACCTCTACAGCCTAAAGAATAAGTTCAGTTCGGTTGAAAAAATGAGATTCTACATTGATTTTGT
>JAQVNT010000283.1 GCA_028702975.1 Candidatus Delongbacteria bacterium | reverse complement strand
CCCGACATACTTCCCGAACTCAACGGGGCCGCGTGGAGCCTGGAGATCGAGGTGCAGTTCTACATACTTGCTCCTCTTATGGCTTATGTCTTCTCCGTAAGATCCCCTCTAAAAAGACGCGCCGTTCTTATCCTGACCGCGATATTTTTTCTCGCCTTCAACAATTTTGGCCTCAACCCTTTCCGGTTCCTGAGCATAATCGACTATATCCACTACTTTATCGCAGGTTTTCTTCTGGCCGACCTCTATACCTCAGGTTCAAAGATACTTCCACGCACAAGGTACGATTTTTTATTCACTTCGATCTTATTTATTACGATTTGGCTTTTTGACGAAGGCGACATTAATTCTAATCTCTACTCTTTTCTGTGGCATACTGTCCAGACAGCGAGCATCTTTTTTTTCTACTACTATGTCCTTTTCAATAAAACCTTCAGACTACTCTCCAACAGCTTCATAACCGCAATAGGAGGAATGTGCTATTCGATCTACCTCCTCCATGCGTCAATATTCAGCCTCTTCGGCAACGCCGTGTGCGGCATCACCTTCTCAAAATACACATACATCAACATCCCGATCTATTCCGTCATACTCATCACAATGGTCCTCGTCGTCTCCTCGATCTTCTACCTCCTCATCGAAAGACCCTGCATGGACAAGGACTGGTATAAAAAGATATTAATCAAAGTTCGGAGCGACAGTGAAAAGTAAAAAAAGAAAATTCTTCCTGTGTTATTTCGAATCGACTCGTAATTGCAATCAGGACTGTAAATACTGCATGACGAAGATGGAAGTTCCGCCAAAAGAGAAGGAGCTGACGACTGACGAGGTAAAGCGGTTCGTGGTGGATGAAGTAAAAAAGATCTGCGACAACGGGCTGATAGCTTTTTCGGGAGGCGAATTTCTCTTAAGAAAAGACGCTCTCGAGCTTTTGGAATATAATAGGAAGTCAGGACTTTACGCATTCATTAATACTAACGGCGAGATACTGACACCTGAACTGCTGAGCGACATCAAGAAAGCCACGAAAGGAAAAGTGATCTTCGGGTTCTCGCTGGATTCGATAGATGAAAACGCTCACGGCGAGACAAGGTCGAGCAAGCCCGAAGATATTATTAAGCTGGCAAGAATGTGCGACCGCGAAAAGATCGGATATTTTTTCCTTATCACTATTACAAAGCTGAACATGAACTCTCTCGACAAGACTCTCAGGTTCCTTACAAAACACAATATTCCGACCTTGAGATCGCCGTTCGTGCCGAGAGGCGCAGGAGAATCAATAAAAGAGATCGCGTTCGACAGTCATGATATGGAAAAGATAATAAACCCCGCGCTCCGTGCAAATCCTCTGAATTATGTCAGCTTCACGCCCTTCTTCGCTTCACCTGAATATATGGAAAAAACATGGAAGCTTCTCGAAGTCCCGATCTCAACCTTCGGCTGTCAGGCCGCGAGGGGCTTTATAGGTATAAATGCCGAGGGAGAAGTCGCTCCGTGCGTGCACCTGCTCGATGCCGGACTTGACTGCGGGAATGTCAGAAAAAAACCTTTATCGGAGATACTTGAGACCGATCCTTTAATGAAAAGTTTAAAGGACGGCAGCGAAGTTAAAGGGAAATGCGGAAAGTGCCGCTACAAACATTCGTGCCGGGGCTGCAGAGCTCTCGCTTTCTACTCTTCCGGCGATCCGCTGGGAGAAGACCCGACCTGCTTCTTTGACCCGGAAGATGGGAACGCGCGGTCGCCGTATGAAAACGAATGCAGCGACAATGTCGCGGAATTTATTCGTTTTCTCGCTTTGAACAAGCCATGGAATAAGATCTTCAGCCCCGCTACATTCCGCGCAAAATTAAAAACGGTCGCGTGGGTGCTAAAGACATACAGAAAAGGCAAAAGGGCAGCAAAATGAAGATACTGCTGATAAAACCCAAATGGTTCATAAGGAACGGACTTTACAGGTTCGTAAACGACATAAAATTCACGCCTCTCCACCTTGGAATAATAGCCGCTCTTTCTCCAGGACACGATGTAAAAATAGTTGATGCAGACTGGGAGCCTATACCCTATGATGAAGATTTCGACCTTGTAGGTATAACAGTAACGACCTTCACATCTCAGAATGCATACGCGATATCGGAGAAATTCAGGAAAAAAGGCACTAAAGTCGTATTGGGCGGAGTTCATGCCTGTCTTCTTCCCGACGAATGCTTAAAGAACGCTGACAGTATCGTTATTGGCGAAGCTGAATATATATGGCCGGAAGTGCTTAAAGATGCCCAAAAGGGAGAACTGAAAAAAACATACAGAAATGAGAAGATCGTTGATATGGACGATGTGCCTTTCCCCAGGCGCGACCTTTTAAACGAATCGTCTTGGATTTCCTGCGTTCAGATCACGCGCGGCTGCCCCAACACCTGCCGTTACTGCTACCTGCCCAATGTTCCATGGAGAGATTTCAGAAAAAGAAGCATAGATAAGGTCTATGAGGAGCTTAAAAGCATAAAGCAGAAAGTGATATTCTTTGTTGACGATAACCTTTTTGCCGATATTGATTACGCTATGGAATTATTCGACCGGATCGCGCCTCTGAAGAAGCTATTTTCGATTCAGGCGCCGACCACGATCACCGAGAATAAACTTCTCCTGGCAAAATTACAGAAAGCGGGCTGTTTTAATGTCCAGATGGGCTTTCAGACGGTCAATCCGCAGTCGCTTGAGTGGGCTTCGATAAAGCAGAACCGCGTTGATAAATATAAAGGCATCGTAACCGAACTGCATAAGTACGGAATACTCGTGACAGCCTTCCTCATGTTCGGGTTCGACACCGACGATAAAAGCATTTTTCTGGCTGCGGT
>JAQVNT010000282.1 GCA_028702975.1 Candidatus Delongbacteria bacterium | reverse complement strand
GGGTGTATTAAGAAAAACCTGATATCTGTACATGTTGCTGTACCTGAATATGAAGATCATTACAATTATCAGGAAAACAAAACTGTATATAAAACCGGGAGTATATTCATAAAACCTGGGCAGAGAGAACTTTAAACACAGATAAAGAACAAGCGATATAACGAAAAGATCGTGCACAATAAATGCAAGTTTGTGGATCGGTAATATTCTTCTGATCAGTTTTAACAATACTTTTTCCCTCCCCGAACGACTCCCCGTCATTCAGAATGAGAAAAATAAGAAAATCGGCATGAATTGGCAAGCGGAAAAAATATTAACCGTTAATTCGAAAAATTAAATCATTAACAAGAAAAACGGAATATTCGTTCGAAAATAATCAAGGATAAAATAATAAATTACTTAAATTCGCTAGATACATATTCTATCTGTTCTGCTGTCATTTCAGGCCAGAAAGGCAAACTCAGAATCTTAGTCGCGGCAGTTTCACTGACAGGAAAATCTCCGGCTTTATGCCCGAGATACTTATATGCAGGCTGCAGAGGGAGGATTACGGGATAATGTATGCCGCAGCTGATATTATGTTCTTTCAATTTTTCCAGCACTGAGTCTCTGTTCTCCTGTTCGATCACATATAGATGGTAAGCATGTTTATATTTCTCTCTGACTTGAGGTGTTTTTATTCCGTACTTCGCCAGTTCGGCATTATATAATTCAGCATTCTTTCTTCTCATATCAATTGCATTATTTAAATGTTTCAGTTTTATTCTTAATACGGCCGCCTGAATAGTGTCCAGCCGCATATTGTAACCCTCTATATCATGGAGATATTTCTCTTTCCATCTGCCGTGGTTTACAAGCATTTTAGCCTTTTTATATAACTCCCCATCATTTGTATTTAATGATCCTGCGTCTCCAAAAGCACCGAGATTTTTGCCGGGATAAAAAGAATATGTGGCTATATCGCCATATGTCCCGGGCGTGATTCCTTCTGCTTCACTTCCGTGAGCCTGGGATGAGTCTTCAATTATCTTCAAGCCATATTTATCGGCAATCTTCTTTATCTCTTTCATGTTAGCCATCTGGCCGTACAGGTGGACCGGAATTACTGCAGTGATTCTTTTATCCTGATTATTTACTATGTATTCCTCTAATTTCACAGGATCCACAGTATAATATTCTTTCTCTATATCCACGAAAGCGACTTTCCCACCTACTGCCGTGACCGCTTCCGATGTAGCTATAAAAGTGTTTGCGGGAACTACTACCGTATCACCGGGCTGTATATTCAAAGTTTTTAAGGCAATAATAATGGCATCAGTACCGTTTGCGCAACCCACGCAGTATTTAGTACCGCTATAATCAGCGAATTCACTTTCGAAAGAACTGACTTCTTCTCCTCCGATAAATTGAGTATTTTTTATCAAAAATTCCAGTTTTTCCATAATTTCCGGATAAATATAATCGAATGCTCCGGTCAGATCCGCAAAAGGTACCTTCATCTTACACCGCCCAGTTTTGATCTTTTTGGCTCAAAATGAATATTTATCTCTTTTCCCGTTTCAGCAGATTCGTAAATCGCATTTATCAGTTCAAGAGATCTCCTGCCTTCAAAGCCGTCAACAAGTGCCTTTTTATTGTTTTTTATGCAGTCAATAACATGCTCCAAATACCTTTTATGTCCGTACCCGTAAACATTCGGAGGCAATTCAGAGTATTTTTCCACAATTTTCTTACTTTCCTCATCCGATATATTTTTAAAATTCCATGTTTCCATTTTATTGACCGCAAAACCTCCGATAACAACACTGCCGTTCTCGCCAAGGATACTCAGTGAACCTTCCAGATCTTTTGGCCTGGTAGCTGTTGTGGCCTCAACTATGCCCAACGAACCATTCCTGAATTTTATAATTGCCGCGCATGTATCGTCAACATCAACATCAACGAGATATCTTCCGTTCTTGGCCATAACAGACATGGGTTCACCCATCATCCACTCTAGAAGATCGATGTGATGAGAAGCCTGATTTGTAATAACTCCGCCGTCCTGTTCCCACGTACCTCTCCAGTCATCAAGATCATAATATTCCTGAGGCCTGCACCAGCGAACTCTAACAGTGCCCATTACCATTTTTCCGAAATCCCCGTTCTCAACAGCTTTTCTCAGCTTCTGCACAGGAAGGTTATAGCGGTTCTGTTTGACTATAAACAACCTTACCCCGTTATTGTCGCAAACCCTGATCATATCATCAGCGTCAGAAAGGCGAAGCGCCATAGGTTTCTCGACAACAAGATGTTTCTTATACTTTGTAACAATATCAATGGCGTGCTCGGGATGCATTCCGCTCGGAGTTAAAATATTAACTACATCAATATCCTTTATTTCAGAAAGCATTTCGTCGTAAGAAACGAAATAAGGTATGTTTCCGGCTTTTTCGGATGCTTTTTTTGCTTTTTCAATATCAATGTCACACACAGCCGCCAAAGTAGCATTTTCAATATCTCTGATAGCTTCAATATGCTTACCTGATATTCTACCGCAGCCGACTAACGCAAATTTCATATTTTTCATTGTAATTCCCCGTTAATAAACAGGCGTGAAATATATGCACAAAAAGCAGAAAAGTAAAGAAGTATATTATCAAACGTTTTAAGGCTGAAAAAATTATTATATTTACTTCATTGATTCTCATGAAAAGTTCTTAACCAGTAACCCGCTATATCTCTTGGAAGTACATACCACAAAGATTTTATCTCTTTTAGATACTCAAGACAGTGCTTATAATTTTCTTTATATACACCATTAAGATAATCAGGATGGGTTATAAGCATTATCATTCATCTATCCTCTATCAGCCAATC
>JAQVNT010000281.1 GCA_028702975.1 Candidatus Delongbacteria bacterium | reverse complement strand
CGGGAGCCGTAATGGCCGTTCCCGCGCACGACACGAGAGATTTTGAGTTTGCGAAAAAATTCAACATACCGATCAAGGTCGTGATTCAGCCGGAAGGAAAAGAGCTTGATGCCGAAACTATGACAGAAGCTTATACCGAAGAAGGCATCATGGTGAATTCTGCTGAGTTTAGCGGAACACCGTCGGGGATAGGGATAAAGAAGGTGATCGATAAGCTCGAAAAAAACGGTTCAGGCAAAAGCCATGTAACATATAAGCTGCGCGACTGGTCGGTTTCACGGCAGAGATACTGGGGAGTTCCGATACCGATCATTTACTGCGACAAGTGCGGAACAGTGCCCGTGCCCGAAAAAGACCTTCCGGTTCTGCTGCCGCTCGATAAAAGCATCGACATCAAGCCCAAAGGGCACGCGCCGCTTTCGCTTGTCGATTCCTACATCAACACGACCTGCCCGGAATGCGGCGGACCTGCAAAGCGCGATGCCGAGACGATGGACACTTTCGTATGTTCGAGCTGGTATTACCTCAGGTATGTCAATACTGAGCTTAACGACAAACCGTTCGACAAGGAAGAACTCGCAAAATGGCTGCCTGTCGATACCTACATAGGCGGAACAGAGCATGTTAACGGTCACATGATATATTCAAGGTTCGTGACTAAAGCTTTGTACGATCTCGGCTACCTGACTTTCGATGAACCGTTCTACAAGGTCGTTCATCAGGGCATGATCACAAGAGACGGCGGAAAAATGTCCAAAAGCAAGGGTAATGTTGTATCTCCCGACGAATTCGTTGATCAGTACGGCACAGATGTTTTCAGAATGTATATGATGTTCATGACAAATTACAGGGACGGGGGAGACTGGTCGGACGACGGAATTGCCGGTGTGGACAGGTTCGTAAGCAGGATATGGAGGCTGATAAACGACAATAAATTCGAAAATACAGGCACTAAGATAATTGATGACGATCTGAACTACAGGCTCAATTATACTATAAAAGAAGTAACCTCCGGCGTTGAGGACTTTTTCTTCAACACTTCGATAGCCAGGATGATGGAGCTTTTCAACGATATAACTGACTATATGAAAGACGAAAAAAGGTTCAATCCCGATTTCTATAATGAAGTGATCGAAAAATTCGTGATAATGCTGCACCCGTTCATACCTCACATAACTGAAGAAATGTGGGAGATCATGGGTAATAAGCCTTCGATATTCAATGTTGCCTGGCCAACTTACGATGAAACGGCGCTCGTGAAGAATACGCAGATCATAACCGTTCAGGTAAACGGGAAAGTCAGGTCAAATATTACGACCGATGCCGATATTGACGATGAAAAGGTCAAAGAACTCGTATTCGCTGATGAAAAAACTAAGCAGTTCACGGATGGAAAGCAGCTGATCAAGACGATACTGATAAATTCCAAGACCGGTAAGATGGTTAATCTCGTGGTTAAGTAACCCGGTCGTGAAGCAAAGCAAAAGGGCGGAAATTTTTTTCCGCCCTTTTCATTTTATCTATTATTTAATTTCCAGTCTAGAACGAATCCGCGCAGTCGGTAATTTTTACTTTTTCGCATACCATGTAAAAAGGTACGGACATTGCGACCGGGCTCCTTCTGCCGTAAGTGTTCGATTCATTGAACGGAACAGATTCGGAAGAGATCACCTTTACATTTCCGAAAACCGACTGGAAATTGTCAGTAATTCTTGATGAGAAGATCGGGCTGACAACTTTGCCGTTCTTTATCAGCACAGCGTTAAACCTTGAACTGCCTGTAAATATACCCTTGCTTGCATTGGGAAGGTTTATGTAATGCAGAGCAGGAATGTAGATGACCGTTCCCATATCCTTAACAGCTTTCATCAGAGATTTGTCTCCTTCGCCTGTTCCTACAACTATGCTTGAACCTCCGATGTTGTGACCTGTCGGTTTTTTCTTATACATCGCTGCAGTCTGAGAGTCATACATAATATTTTTAAGTTTTCCGTCCTTACACAGCACGAATTTCTTTCTTTTCTTTCCGCTCATGTCAAAACAGAATCTGAAAGTATCGGGATTTGAGGGATCGTCTGTTAAAGTAATATTCGAACCCAAGACCTTGTCGCCGGCCTTGTTTTTGGAAGTCCAAGCCCTTTTTTCCTCATAAGTCCTTCCGTAAAATCCTGTCCAGAGAGCCATTTCCATCACTTCAGCTATAGCGGCCGATCCGAGAACGACAGTATATTTGCCGGGCTTGACCTTAAAGCCTTTCTGTTTTTCGTAAACAGGCAGAAGTTTCTGGAATTCTTTGATCGTCTTTGCCGCTTTAAAATCAGACTTTTTCCAGCCTGTCTGTGTTGAGCTGAGCTCCCATTTTTTATCGGGATGTTTTAACACGATGTTGAAGAGCTGATCCGTAACGAGATGATATGCTGTATTTTCGTTCTCGGTAGTCATAAAGAAGTGCTCAGTGCTTCCGCTCGACCATGAACCTGAATAGTTGTACTGCTGCCCGACTGTTTCGATGATCTTTTTATAGGCTTCCATCTTAAAAGCAGGGTCGAGGTTCTCTAGCTTTTTGTCGAACTGGTCGATCTGAACAAAATTATCTTCAACGACTTCTTTTAGCGGAGTGAAATCGAGATCGAGAGAGTTTTTAGCTTTGTCTATAGCTATTCTCAATGCATCAATTACATATTTTGCAGATGATATCTCGCCCATTTGCGTGTGAGTTCCCTGCTTTCTGCCGATAGTGACGCTGATATCAAGCCTTGTAAGGTTTTCGGAAGTGTTCAAAGAAACCGAGTTGTTCCCAATACGCATCAGATGGCTTTTTTCGCTGTGATATGAAAGATTAGCCTGAACTTTGTGTTTTAGGG
>JAQVNT010000031.1 GCA_028702975.1 Candidatus Delongbacteria bacterium | reverse complement strand
ACGCTGCTATAGCTGTTTTCTGCTGCATCCCTTTTGAAAATTCCCTTACCTCTTTATCCTTTACATCCCACAGCTTTAACCGTTTAAGAAGGTATTCTTTCTCTTCTTTGATCTTATTAGTGCCGAGCCCCATTATGCCGGCGAAATAATTTATATTCTCGTCCGGACTGAGATGCCAGTAGATATTTCTTGCGCCTTCAAGTACGGCTCCCATATCCGACATGATCTTATGCTTATATTTTTTCGCGTCCATACCGTTGACGAATATCCTGCCTTCCTCATATTCAAGCAGGGACAGGATCGATTTTATCGTTGTCGTCTTGCCTGCGCCGTTCGGACCCAGAAAGCCTAATATTTCTCCCTTTTTAACGGTGAATGAAATGTCATTTACCGCGCAGATGTCTTTATACTTCTTAACTAAATTCTCCACTACTATCACTTCGCTCATTCGATCTCTCCGCCTTTATCCATATAACTTATTTTGCAGGTCGTGCTTTCAATCTTAACTTTTATCATGACGATGGTTTTGAGACTTTCAGGACTGTGATGTACCGGTTCTGCGCCGAAATGAACTGTCAAATGGTTCAAAGCTTCTCTCTTCCCTTCCTCATCTTCGATTATGTACGCTTTGCCGGTTCCGTTAACGCTCCTGTAACGCATCGTGAGCAGTCCTTCAAGATATTCCGCGTCGAGAGTGATGTTGAAGGCTACTTTCGGGTTTCTTCTTATCAGATCGAGCTTCATTCCTTTTGTCGCGCAGTGTATGTAAAGCGCATTATCGAAGTAGCCGTAGTTCAGAGGTATTATGTAAGGCTGATCGCCGTCCGCCATAGCAAGCTGGCACCAGTTGGCTTCTTTCAATATTCCGTCGATTATTTTTAGATCCGTAACTTCTTTTTTCTTGTTTATCATTTTATACTCCTGCTTCATTTTTTCCACCATTGCATAAGTTTTCTGTGCTGTTCCCGTTCTTTATACGACTTTGCGACATGGATATCTTCGCCTGTGAAGAAATCCTTTTCCGTATAGTACATGCAGGCGGCGACGGTCATGGGCAGGGGAATGAAATCCTGCACCTGCTCCACCCTGATGTTATATCGTTTAAGGTAAGCCTTCATCCTTTCCGCCGCCTCCAGGGTCACACCGGGAAAAGCGGATATGAGATAAGGAAGGACATACTGTTCCTTCTTGGAGTATTTCCTGAACAGTTCAACGAATTTTTCATATTTGGAAATGTCCGGCTTGAGCATAAGATCGAGTATCCGCTTTTCGGTGTGCTCGGGCGCGATCTTGAGCAGGCCTGATGTGAACTCTTCGGCCACGGCCTTCATGTAATCAGTGTCAAGGAGGGCCAGCTCGTGCCTGATCCCGCTGTTGATGAACACCCGTTTGTGCTCCCTTACCTTATCATACAGTTTTAGAAGCTCTTTGTGGCTCGTGTCAAGATTGGGGCACACTTTCGGGAACAGGCACGACAGCCTTCTGCACTGCCTGCAGGCTGCAAGATCGCGCCCCCGCATGCGGTACATGTTGGCGGACGGGCCGCCAAGATCGGTCACCGTGCGTGACTTCAGCTTCACAGCCTCATTGACGACCGAGGCCGTCGAGCGCGACTGGATGAAGCTGCCCTGGTGCTGCGCGATAGAGCAGAACGAGCACCCGCCGAAACATCCTCTGTGGATCGTTATCGAGTTCATGATCATCTCACAAGCCGGTATCCTCTCCTTATACATCGGGTGCGGTTTATTCTCAAACTCAAGGTCATAGAACTCGTCAATGTTATCGTCAGGCATTACAGGCGGGTTAATGACAAGTTTTCTGCCGCTCGTCTCCTGGATAAGCCCTGTGTCGAGATATGGGTTCGTAACTGAGTGGATGATTCTTTCAGCTGAAATAAAACTCTCTTTATCTGAGCTTACTTCTTCAAATGAAGGCAGCTCCTCATAGTCAAAACACAAAGGCTTATCTTCGCCTTTCTTCAGGATAAAAGCCGTCCCTCTTATATCTTTAAGCTCTGCTGCCGGTCTACCTGAACGGAGTTCTTCAGCTATCCTGACCGTCGTTCTCTCTCCCTGTCCGTAAACAAGGATATCCGCCTTGGAATCAAAAAGGATTCCGCGCCTGACCCGGTCCGACCAGTAGTCGTAATGGGCAACCCTTCTCAGGCTCGCTTCGATACCGCCTATGACGATTGGAACTCCCTTGTAATTTTCCTTCGCTTTGTTCGTATAGGCAATAACGGCCCTGTCAGGTCTCCTTCCTCCCTTTTTATCCTCGGAATAATCGTCGGACTTTCTAGGTTTTTTCGAGGCCGTATAATTGTTTATCATAGAATCGACATTACCCGAAGTGATACCCACGAAAAGCTTCGGAGCAGGTAGTTTTAAAAAATCGTCATTGGAATTTATGTCAGGCTGAGGTATTATCCCGACCCTGAAACCTTTCGAAACAAGGTAGTTTCCTATTATAGCCGCGCCGAATGAAGGGTGGTCAATGTAGGCATCGCCGGTGATGATAATTATATCAAGTTCTTTCCAGCCGAGTTTTTGAGTTTCTTCTCTGTTTACCGGAAGGAACATATTATTCCGACATTTTACTGATAAGTTCTTTCAGCCTGCTCTTTGTTGTCATATCTTTGTTCTTTGAGGCTAATTTCTGCGCAGCTTTGAGAATAAGTATCGCATCTCTCGTTCTGGAACTGTTTTTATAAGCGTCAGCCAGTTCGTAGGTCAGCTCCAGGTAGAGTTTTGAATAATCTGATATCTTGATCGTGTTATGACCTGACTGAAGGTTTGAGATGGCGTCTTTCATCTTCCCTTTTCTTTTGAAGAGTTTTCCGAGCAGAAGATATGAAAGAGCTATAAAATGAATATTTTTTGCTTTTTTGGAATAAAGAAGAGAGTACTTCATATATTTAAGGATCTTGCTGATATCCTCCATGATCTCCTTCTTGTATTTATTAAAAGAGTCATCCTCGAACTCGACAAGCTCGTTGAAGAACATCTCAGCCATATAATAGTAGATCATCCCCATTCTTTTATAAAGTTTCTTCTCCCTGTAGATCTTCAGGGATTCCTTAAAATTCTTTTCTGCTTCGGAATAACTCTTCCTAATAACTTTCAGCCTTGCCAGATGGTGAAGAGCATAAGCTCTTGCTAGGCTGCTGTTCACTTCTTTTGCGATCTTCAGACCTTTATTGAAACATTTTTCTGCTTCGGTCTGATTTGTGTGGAAAAGATTACATGATCCAAAATCGCACAATCTGTAGCTTATCTCCTCCAGGTTATTCAAAGCTCTGAATATCTTTATCGATCTTTCAAAACTCGCCATCGCCGAAGTAATGTCTTTTGTCTCAAGGTAGATGTTACCCAGCTGACCTGCGCAGGTTCCTTCCACATCTTTCAGACTCAGAAGCGAGGCTATCTCAAGAGCTTTCTCATAGTATTTAACAGAATCCTTTACTTTCCCGAGCTTATATGTGATCTTTCCGAGATTACCTAGAATAATTGACTGATATTTTAAGTTGTCGGATCTTTCTGCAGTCTTAAGCGCAGACTGGAATGTGGAAATGCTCTTTGTGAAACGGAACTGCATTTCATAAATGGAGCCGAGCTCGTTAAGCAGGAAGCACTTTGTTTCTGTATCTTTGGTTTTTGTTATATGTATAAGAGCCCTATTGATGTAATTAACAGTCAGCTTGACATTTCCTTCATTCTTCTTGAATATCGCATATAATTTGTACAGACGCCCTTTCTGTTCGTCTGACAGCTTGTGCTTCCTCATAATACCGGAAGCTTTAAAAAGCATTTCTCTGACCCTCTTTGCAGGTGAAAAATTCATTGAGTATTCAAGGATGGTCGTAATGATATCGAAATAGAAATCGTGATCCTTTGATCTTTCGTATTTAGCTAAGAGCGGATATGATGTTTTTCTTGCCTTTACCTGATCGTTCATACCGTAAAGTATTTTTATCTCCTCAAGTACCAGCCTGTCTTTTTCGACCGGATCCGAAGTGTATGATATAAGTTTCTGAAGGTCATGATAGGCACTTTCAATAAAATTTTTATCAAGGGCGGCAAAGTAAGATTCCTTGAGATAGCTGACCGCTTTCGCGTGATCTCCGGAATAGTAATAGTGATGGCCAAGCCAGCTGGAGTGTGTGAGCTTGGATATTTCTTTAGTCTCTTCGAGTAGTCTGGCTACACCCATGTGCCATGATCTCTTTTTTTCTTCCGGCGCGATTGAATAAACTACATCCTGAACTATCGGGTGGGAAAAAGTGTAGTGATTTTCAAGGTGATACGGTTTTATAAAATTGCTTTCAAATATATTCTCAAGTTCTCTTAACTGGAAATCAGGGTAATACTTTTTTACGATAGTTGTATCGAATTTTACTCCAATAACAGACGCCGCCTGCAGTGTTTCAAGCTGCACAGGCGTGAGCCTTGAAAGGTTCAGCTTAACGATCTCTCTTATATCGGTCGGTATGTTCTTCTTCTTATACCTTTTTGTTTTTTCCAGAACCGTATCTTTCTCTATCACCATACCGTCAGTGAAAACAAATCTGAAATACTGCTCAAGATAGAAAGGATTTCCTGCAGAGAGTTTCAGTATTACTTTCTCAACTTCGGAAGACATTTTTTTACCTTTCGTGAGCTGTTTCAAAAGCAGTCTCATCGTATCTTTCTTGAGAGGAGGAAGTTCCTGCCTGAAAGGTTTTAAATATCTGTTGAACTCCAGATCCTCTTCGCTGTGGTAAGTAATGAGGAAAGATATTTTGTTGATCTCCTCTTTCTTATTTCTTCTGTTACCCATTTCGACAAGGTGAGATATGCTGTACTGGATAACATACTGCATCAAGTCTTTTTCTTCATGTTTCAGATTGTCAACATCATCAAAAATGAAAATAACGCCTTCGGTACTCTTGATGTAGTAATAATAGTTGAAAATTACAAGCAGGCTTAGAGCTTCTTTGAGATTTTTCAGCCTGAGTTCCGGCGTCAGAGTGTCGTAAATACTGTTTTTCACATCGATGTTGTACATGATCTTGTAAAGTATAAAAAGCTTGCTCCTGAATTGATCCTGCTCAAAATCGTCAGGTGAATTTGAAAGAAGTTTGCTGAAATATTTATCAAGTTTTTTGCCTACAGTTTCCCTGTCATCAAAAAGTGAAACTCCCGAATCTTCCTCGATAATATATTTGAAGAGGTCGATTATATTATCCCTGTCTTCGACTTTGGAATGAAGAATATGAAAATTCTCGTTCGACATCCTTTTAACGATCTCATCCACCATCCTCGTCTTTCCGCTTCCGTGCCATCCTGTAAGCGTTATTATCTTTCCGCCCTGCCTGAGCATCTGATTAAGATTGATTATCTCCTTATTCCTTCCGATAACCTTATGGGTGAAAAGCCCCTTAAGTTCTATTTTCCCGCCGTCTTTACTGCATTCCCGCAGCTCATCTGGCGAATTTTTTTTATTCTCAAGCATCCGCTGGATCGTTTTCATGTCCCTGCCCGGATCGATCTCTTTCATCTCTCCGTCACTCAGAAATTCGATCATATCATCCATCTTCGCAGTGATCTCGGATGTGATAATGTAAGCACTTCTCTCTTCGGATCCGACGATCGATGCGAACATAAAATCCTCAAAGTGAATTATCTTATGCCTCAGATGTTTGAAAGCGGTGCAAACCTTATTGATCTCTTCAACGCAAATCAGCTTATTGGTAAGATCATTGTCGAATGTTCTGGGAAACGAAAATGACAGTAGTACTCTAAAGCCGAATTTGGACAGCTCGACCTTATTGACCGCACCGTCGAAACTGTTGCTGAATCTGAATATTTTCTTAAGAAGCTTGTTCAGTCCGAAGAAATAGTTGTCCGTCATTACCTTAAACTCTGTTTCGTCGGTAACAGTTACAGCCTTGTCAATATACTCCTGGACGAATTCGTGAATATCTGCGAATTCAATATCGACTACAGATCCCTTTTTTATATCGGTAAATTCTTCATTCACATCGTCCCTTAAGGTATTGTAGATATATTCGGGCAGGAAGGATTTTATGATCGAAGTTTTAAGGTTAAGATATTTGTCCCTTGTATAATTTACTGTTTCGACGAGATAATTAAGTTTTGAGACTATATGACAGTTCTTTTTCTTACAGTATTCCACCTTATCCTTTACTACAGAAAGGATCTCGGGAGATACGATAATGTCCCCGTCTTTTCCTCTGAAGGCATAATCTACGGCGTCCCTTGCCACATTACCCAAAATTACTCTTTCTTTCCTCTTCTCGTTGCCGAAAATGACCTCAAGGAATTTTCCTGCTGCAAGCCCGGCCGAGAAGGAACTTTCGAACTCCACATTGTATTTTTTCTTTATATTTTCAGTAAAAGCCGCGTAGTTTTTTCTGAGTTCATCCGCACATTTTAGAGAATGTTTTATAATGTCTTCCCTGTTTTTTTCAATTAGCTCGGGAGTAAAAATAATATCAATTTTATTGTCGCTTAAATTTAAAAATATACCGCCGTTTTCATAGATTATTTCCAGAAATCCGGTTATCATCTCGTTGAAAATACCTTTGTACACCGGTGAAAAATCCGGAAGGTGCCTAAGCTTAATATAAAGTTCGTTGAATATATTGAACCTGAGTATAAGTACCGATCCGTCTTCCAGAAAAACAACTTCATCCGTCAGAAGTTTATTGGCTGTATTATTTGGAAGGAACATCTTCAGTTTCTGCAGTAAGATATCTGAACTCATGATTCAACTCCTCGCACTAGAATTTTCTTTTAAGCATCCATTCAGTAAATTGCTTCAACTCCGACCTGTCAAGACCCGGATCGAGAGAACCGATAAGAGACTCAGCTTTTTTTATGTACTTTGCGGCTTCTTCTCCGGCTTTTTCGATTATACCGTACTTATCATAAAGATTTTTGACCTGCAATATCTCGTCTCTTGTTATTCCCTCTTTTCCCGCTATCGACATAAAAATATCCAGATCCTGCCTGCTCATAAGCTTGACGGCAAGGATGTAAAGATATGTTTTTTTCCCTTCGGTCACATCGCTCCCGTAGGTCTTGCCGAAGAGAGCCTCGTCCCCGGCGATGTCCAGCAGATCGTCCTGTATCTGGAAGGCCAGCCCCAGAGCGCGTCCGTAGTCGCGGGCTGTTCTCACCTGCTCATCGCCGGCTCCCGCGCACAGCGCGCCGACGGCAGCGGGCACCGCAAGAAGGGCAGCCGTTTTATTGTTTATCATTCCCAGATATTCTTCCTCTGTCACATCTGTTCGGGTCTCGAATTCCTTGTCATACGCCTGCCCTTCGCACACTTCAAGAAGGCCGTCGGTAAAGATCCTGATGATCTCATCGGATCTTTCGAACTTCTCCTTCAGAAGCACCTTGTAGGCAAGGCTGACTATACCGTCGCCTGAAAGAACGCCGGCGCTCAAGTCCCATTTGACATGGACCGTCTTGTTGCCGCGCCTCAGGTCGTCGTCATCCATGATGTCGTCGTGGACCAGCGTGAAATTGTGGAGAAGTTCGATCGCCAGCGCGGGATATAGCACTCTTGCGGGGTCTCCCCCGAAGAGCCTGTAGAAGATCCCGCAGAGGATCGGTCTTACTCTTTTTCCGCCTATATTGACCGCGTACTTCATCGGTTCGTAAAGTATCTCCGGCTTTTTCTTCTCAAAAAGAGACTGCAGCTGACCGTTTATCTCTTCTTTGTAAGTATTCATTCTGTCTGAAAAATCCATAGCTTTCCTTTATTTCTTTACGGCGGCTGCAGGTTCAGGTTTGATCGTCAGTTTCTGCTGCGCTATCCTGTAGAAATTCCCGACCGTATAGTAAAGGATCAGGCCGGACGAAAGATTGTTGAAAAGAACTACCATGAACACAGGCATGAACCACATCATCATTTTCTGGTTCGGGTCGGCTCCCATCGTATCCTTCATCTGAAAGAACATCGTCGCACCCATGATTATCGGCAATAATCCCACATTTGCACCGTAAAGCGGTACAGCGAACGGCAGAGTGAACATTATCTCCGGAAGCGAAAGGTCATTTATCCAGAGCATGAAATCAGCGTTCCTGAACTCAATAGTCGCTCCGAAAACAATGAACATTCCGTACAGAATAGGCATGGGCAGAAGTGTGGGAAGGCAGGTCCCGAAAGGATTCACCTTGTGCTTTTTATAAAGCTCCATCGTAGCCTGCTGCTGCTTCTGCATGTCGGTCTTGTATTTTTCCTTTATGATCTTCAGTTCAGGCTGGATCTTCTTCATTTCCGCCTGACTTTTATAGCTCTTCAGCGTAAATGGAAGGACTATCGTGTTGACGAGAAGCGAAAGTATTATTATCACCAGACCGTAATTGGAGATGTAGTTGTGAAGGAATTTCAGAGTCCAGTATATCGCCAGGGAGAACGGTTTTACTATATCCCACCCCCAGTTCATAGTAAGGTCGAACTGTTTTCCGTATGATTTGAATATTTCATAGTCCATCGGGCCGAAATAAACGAGCATTCTTTTGACCGGATCGGTATTTTTATCGAACCCTACCGAAAATCCCATCGAAGTATAATGTGCTTCAGGCTTATCGTGCGCAGGATAGTTCGAGAACTCGGAAAAATTCTCGCCTTCGGCGGCCATGAACACTTCAAAGTATTTCGATCTTGTGGCTCCCCATAAAATTCCGTTCCTCAAGACTTCCTGATCGTCGTTGTCGTCGTACTCCTCTAAGTCGTCGGCAGTTTTTGCGTAAGTCGCCCTGTAATACTCTTCCCTGTTCGTATTTTTTCCGTTGTCAGATACCTCTGTGAAATTAACTCCGTTCGGCCATTTCATGACCACTGCTTTTTCCTGCCTCAGGAGGTCAAAAACGGGGGTCGTATCGATAACCAGATCGAATGAGTATTTGTCGCTGTAGAACCTGAATTTCTTGGTGTAGAGAAGATTCCCTTCAGCGTCCCTGCAGCTTAAGGTAAGATCGGCTGTCTCGCCGGCTCCGGTCAGCAGGATATCCTCTTTGTCTGTTTCGTAGATTATATTCTTCAGCTCGGATGAATTTGAAAGATGTATCTCTGATAGGAGATTTTCAGTACCCTGTTTTACCAGCTCAACGAGTTTTGCGGTATCGACACGGCTTTTGTAGTTCTTTGTTTTCCAGCTCCTTACGGCTCCGTTCTTTGTGGATATCACGGCTTTGAACAGGTCTGTCTCGATCTTAATGTCAACTGCTTTCTGAGCTACAAAAGCAGGCGCTGTTCCGTTATCGGTATGTCCGGTAGCGATCAGCGGAGCGTTAAAGTCAGGCGCGACCTCTTCCGACACATTATCCCTCAGGAGAGTTTCCTCTACTGCTTTTGCGGGAACAGTTCTTTCTTCAGATACAGGTTTTTCCTGTTTAGGCATGAAATACGGATAAAATATTACTATGAGCGCTATGAGTAAAAATGCTATTTTTGTGTTTTTGTCCATTAGTCCCAACTGTTTTATTTGACAGGTTTATTGAATTTGAATTTTGACGCCCAGAAACCGGGAGGGTCGAAAAAGCCTTTATTGAAGGGATTGCATCTCAGTATTCTCCAGGCTCCCAGGATACTTCCTTTGACGGTTCCGTAATCTTTGAGAGAAAGAACTGCGTATTCTGAGCACGAAGGCTCAAAAGGGCATTTATTCCTCTTTAACGGGGATATTGCTTTCTGGTAAAATCTGACTGATGAAATCAGTAAATTCTTCACTGCGAACGACCTCCAGAAAATCATTTTTTAGAATTGTGAAATCCAGGTCTTCGTAACTTACGGCTGAAGTCATGATGATGTGGGCGCGAACAGGGAAATATGCCTTGTTCTGCCTGAATATTTCCCTGAACCACCTTTTAATTTTATTTCGAAGAACAGCCTTCCTGCCGTATTTTTTACTGACCAGAAAGGCGATCTTAAGACTTTGAATGTCTCTTCTCAAAAGGATCAGTCTTACAGATCCCCGCCCGAACCGTCTGCCGTTCTTTAAAACTTCGACGATATCGTTCCTTTTTTTAAGAATGAGATCCTTTTTAAGAGAATTCTCTTTCAATTAAATCTCTCGTTTACCTTCTGATCTCGTCGCTCACCGTCAGTCTTTTTCTGCCTACAGCTCTTCTTCTGGCAAGTACTTTTCTTCCGTTCTTTGTTGACATTCTTTCTCTGAAGCCGTGCTTGTTCTTCTTCTTGGTTATAGACGGCTGAAATGTTCTTTTCATCTGTTTTTCTCCGTTTTTTATTTAAATTAAGCATAAAATACTTAATACATCAAAGAGTATCGAATATAAACTTTATTTATTTGAATTGCAAATCTTTTTTAACGTTTATGTAATTAACTAAATAATAAAGAGATAAATAAGTTTTGAAGTTAAAATTTTTCCGGACGGGTTATTAATTTCCTACTTTATTATCACGAACTTACCTATGAAATCATCTTTCTTGTTATCCACATCCTGCACGCTGAATAAATAAATTCCTGACATCACAGCCTGTCTGTTCTCGTTTATCAGGTTCCAGTAGGCTCCGGTTTTACCGTACCAGTAAGGTGTATCTGAGTCTGAATATCCATTATGTGCTATAGTCTTGCATAAGTCACCTGCAAGTGTATATATCCTGATCACGCATCGTTCAGGTATATTTAAAAACGCGATCTTACGATACTCCTCAACGTAAACATACTGCCCGTCATTGTCTTCCCAGCCCATATCTCTGTAATCAACATCGCCGCGATAAGGATTCGGGACTACGATAATATCATCAGTAGTAGTAAGATTAGCCGTAACAGTAGCTGTAGCATTCGATTCAGGACTGGACTTCAGACTTGGGACACCCATGTTTGGAGCTCCGAAGTCCTTTGCTGTGACGGCAATATATTTCATCTGGGCTAGGGTCTGATCGTGCAAAACGAATTTGTAATATCTTATATCTCCCCATTCAGGATAAGGGCTTGTAGCTGTAATGCATGAGTAACTAAACATACCTTCAAGTTCGTGATCCTTCGTCAAGTCTCTGTTGTCTCCGTAAGGAACAATGCTGTATATCTTACCGTTGACAGTCTGCGTAGCGGGATAATCTTCCGGGTGAGCCGAAATAGTATCGGCAGGTATAGGATTATCAAGATAATCATTCACATCAGCTACATTCTGATATGAGTAATTCACTCTATCCACGCTGAATATTGTAGAGTAATTTTTCAGTTGCCGGTCAGGTGAAAGCTCAATTGAATAGCCTTCAAAATCGTACAATCTCGAATATGGATCATAAGTGAACTCTGGCCCGCCTACACCGACACTACCGTCTACACCTGTGTAAAACTCGTGGCTGCACCATTCCACGATAATGTCGTTGTCTATTTCTGTTACAGTGGTCTTCGGTGAAGGCGGCGGGGGCGGTGAAGTAAAATCAGGCACTCCGTCTCCCGCATCAAGTCTGTTATTATCAAATCCGTACCTGACCCAAGTACCTTGCTGATATATTCCGTCAAGCTTATCATACTTGACCATATATCCGTAACCTTCGCCATCTTCAG
>JAQVNT010000030.1 GCA_028702975.1 Candidatus Delongbacteria bacterium | reverse complement strand
CCCATCAGTGCGACTATCGAATATACCGTTGCGAAGGCTAATGTGCCTAAAGTTATCGTTTTAATATTTACAAGCATACCCATGACCGTAAAAAAGATAGGAACAAGAAATTCTTTCAGCGGATGAATAGCTTCCTGTATCTCATAGCTGATATCTGTTTTTGAAAGTGTAAGCCCTGTTACATAAGCTCCGATTATCATTGCAAGCCCGGCTTTTTCGAATATTCCTGCAAAGAACATTGAAAGCCCGAAAGCTATTATGGCGTATGAATATTTGCTCCCGAATTTCTTGAGGAAAGTACTTATCTTTCCTGCCATAAGAAGACCTGCCGTAGTCAGACCCAGCCATACGACCAGAGCTTTTCCGGATATATAACCTATTCCACCCCAGTCGATCGAACCGCCGGTCTTTAAAACTGAAGCTATTCCCACAACAACGGCAAGGATGATTATACCCAGCACATCGTCAATTATCGCTGCCGAGAGTATCGTAACACCTTCCGGTGATTCCATATATTTATTTTTTGAAAGTATCATTGCAGTTATGCCGACTGAAGTCGCGGTGCTCATTATTCCGAGGAACAAGACAGGTGAGCTCATAAAAGGAAGGTCTAGAAAGTACATTCCGACCAGTGCGCCGGGGAAAAAAGAAAATATTACTCCACCAAGTCCGACTATACCCCCGCTGAACAGATATCTGAGCAGAAGTTTAAGATCAGTCTCGAGTCCCGAAATAAAAAGCAGCATTATCGAAGCTATTATCGATATCGCGTAAAGTTCAGGTGTGACCGGGACAGATCCGTTAGAAGCAGGAAAAAGACCCTGATCGAACCCCAGAAAGGAAAGAGATACAGAACCGAGCAGATAAGGCCCCAGGATTATCCCCGCAGTAATCTCTCCAAGCGTACCTGGTAGCTTTATTTTTTCAAAGAACATACCTGACAATTTGGCGGCGAAAATAATTACACCCAGCTGAAAGATGAACATCGTCATCCTGTGGGTAATATCTTCAGAACCTGCCCCTTCCGAACAGAAAAGCTCAACCGTTGGTATCGCTGCAACCAGAGCTAAATATTTCATCCTCATTTTTCCGACCTGATCTTCATCTTTTTTTTACAGTAAAAAACCGGCTGTATTCTAAACAATCTTAACTGTTTTGTCAAATAACAAAAGTATTTTTATTTCTTGACTGAAATTCTTATTAAATGTAAATTACAGCGCCTTTTGGAGGGCAGATGCAGAATTTATTATTAACAGGCATATTTCTTTCATTCTTTATATTCTTCATTCCAAAGAATATGAAATACTGGTACACTCTTTTACTGTTGCTGACACATATACTGATAAGCAGCATATGGGCCGCCGAATCAATCTTTTATTTATCATCTCCGGTTTCAATTACAATAATACCCGATATTCTTAACTATGATTTTTCTTTACACATCGATAAACTGTCAGGATTCTTTCTTATTGTTATCAATTTCACTTCACTTATGGGATTTATCTATGCCTATAAATATCTGGAACCATATAAACGGATAAAATTTGAACTCAGTTTTTCGATACATTATTTCTCATATTTATGGCTTTATTTATCAATGATACTGGTCGTATGTATTCAAGACGGTCCGGCATTTATTATCATGTGGGAAATAATGGCCTTGTCTTCGTTTATGCTTGTTATCTTTAATGCGGAAAACCGAACCATAATGAAGACAGGAATAAATTATCTTATACAGATGCATATAGGTATGATCTTCATACTGATAGCTTTTCTGATAGCTGAAAAAGATTCAAATATATTAGGATTCCGTTCACTTGATATTTATTTTTCGGAACACATGAACTTTCCGCTTTTTGTTATTTTCTTCTTAGGTTTCGGTTTAAAAGCCGGGTTCATTCCTCTTCATACATGGCTGCCTCAGGCTCATCCTGCAGCACCTTCCCATGTTTCGGCAGTTATGTCAGGAGTTATGATTAAAATGGGCATTTACGGGATAATGCGTGTGACTGCAAGCCTTCATAATGATCTTTTCTCAATAGGTATTTTTGTTCTGTCCGTTTCTCTTATTTCCGGAGTTCTAGGTGTTATGATGGCTATTACACAGCATGATCTAAAGAAATTACTGGCATATCACAGTATTGAAAATATCGGAATAATCGGGATCGGAGTCGGGATCGGAATAATAGGTACTTCTCAGAATATGACTCTGTTGTCTGTGCTTGGCTACTCTGGTGCGCTTCTTCATGTACTGAATCATTCGCTTTTCAAATCTCTTCTCTTTTTCTGCGCCGGCTCTGTCCTACATTCAACCAAAACAAAAGATGTAGAGCAGCTTGGCGGTCTGATAAAAAAAATGCCTTATACCGCTGCACTCTTCCTTTTCGGGTCCCTTTCTATTTGCGGGCTTCCTCCATTCAACGGATTCATATCAGAATATCTGATATATTCAGGAATGTTTAAAAGCCTCGCTAATACTGACCTTTATATGTCCTTTATTCTCGTGGCAAGTATTACAGGGCTCACACTAATAGGAGGACTAGCTCTTTTTTGTTTCACTAAAGCTTTCGGAGTGACTTTCCTAGGACAACCCAGGTCGGGAAAAACCAAAACAGCTAAAGAAGTCTCAACGGTAATGCTGGTCCCCGGTTTTATGATATTAATTGTTATTTTACTAATAGGGCTTGCTTCATCGATCTTCACGGGTCCAATATTGTTGATCGTTACAGAAACTTTCAATCTTTCAGGCCTCCAGAATAATTTTGACGATGTAAGAAACAGCATCACAAAAATAAATGTTACAGGATTAATATTCATAATTACAGTGGCACTAATATACTATGTCCGAAGAGTCGTATTAAAGACAAAGATTGTTACATACGGACCCACCTGGGGGTGCGGATATACCGCAGGTAACAGCAGGCATCAGTACACTTCAACTTCGTTCGCTGATAATTTTACTCTTCTGGCCAAACCAATTCTCAGGACAACCAAGAGCATGGAATCTATAGGTGGTGAAAATTTATTCCCCGAGAGTGCCGTATTCCGCTCAAAAAATCACGATATATTTAAAGATTTTATAATTGAGTATCCTAAAGAGTTTATCTTGAAGGTGCTGAAGAAGATAGCTGTAATGCAGACAGGGCAGATTAACCATTATATCCTTTACGCATTCCTATTTATTCTGGGTGCATTACTATTAACCTATTTTAAGCTGATTTGAACATGACCGGACTGTTACTTATAATACTCTCGTCTGTATTCTTCCCGGGGATAATCCTTAGGATCAAGAGCATAGCTTCAGGAAGAAAAGGACCGGGGATCATGCAGCCCGTAAAAGACATAATCGTTCTTTTTAGAAAAAACAATGTATTCAGCGATACTTCAAGTTTAATTTTTCAGATAGCACCGGCCGTAGGACTGACTGCTGTATTATGTTCTTCACTTCTCATTCCTTTTGCTGATAAACCTGCTTTAATTAATTTCGATTCTGATTTTGTTTATTTTTCGTACATTCTGGCACTCGGAAAATTTTTTATGATAATAGCAGCTCTTGATACCGGCAGCGGATTTGAAGGTATGGGGGCAAACAGGGAAGCTCTTTTCTCAATGATCACCGAACCTGCTTTTTTCATTCTCTTGGGTACATTTTCGATGCTGACGGGTTATACCTCTTTTTCAGATATTTTTACTCAATTCTATATGTCTGACAGTGATTTCGTAATGATATTCAGTCTTATAGGCGTTTACATTTTAATTCAGATAGCTATGATCGAAAACAGCCGTTTCCCGGTGGACGATCCCAAAACCCATCTTGAGCTTACAATGATCCATGAGGTTATGATCCTTGATAACAGCGGTTTTGACAAAACTCTGATCCATATCACGACTTATCTGAAATTTGCTGTTTACGGTTCTTTAATTTATAACATTTCCGTTCCTGCAGGTTGGAATATATACCTCCAATTACTTCTTTTTGCGGTCGTTCAGGCTCTATTCGCTTCTACAGTCGGAATTCTTGAATCGTTCAGAGCGCGCAACAGAATGAGAAAAAATCCGGATTTTATTCTGACCCTGACAGCCATCTCGATCGTCGCTTTCGTAGTAGTTATAATAATTAGAGGTAAGATGATCTGATGATAAACTATTTAACAGTGTTATTTTCAATTAGTGTCGTTTACCTGGCCGTTACGGAGAGATACAGGGTCTATTCCCGGCTGTTGGCAATACAGGGCATTATTCTCTTTGGAATAACTTTTGCCGAGCTTACAGATTTAAAATGGTACACGCTTTTGTTTGTTGCATCTGAAACCTTGATCTTCAAGGCTCTTGTTGTTCCGTATATGCTCAACCGGATTATTCTTAGAACGAATGTATTTAAAGTCCATACAAACGCCCTTTCGGGTTTTTATTCTCTGATCCTGATCATATTATCTCTCTTAGCAAGTATTTTCATGGCAAATACGCTCAAAAATCCGCAAATAAATACAGTTTTCTTCACTATAGCTTTTTTTACTCTTTTCGCGGGACTGATTATTATTGTAACTCATAAACTAATTATTTCACATCTAATAGGTTTTCTAGTGCTTGAAAACTCATCTTTTATATTCTCAATGGCTGTTGGGAACGAGATGCCGATGCTGATCAATATTGGCATACTTCTGGATATCTTTGTAGGAGTACTCATTCTGGGTTTCTTCGGAATGAAACTCAAACCTAATATTAATGAACTTTCTCTTCTTAAGGATTAAAATGTATCTTAATTCTTTTTTTATATTTTCTGTATTACTAAGCGTTCTTATACTGTTGTTTAGGAACAAATCAGTGACAAAGTTTATAATTATTACATATGGTTTGATACATCTTGCATTTTCTATTCACTCGTGGACTAATTTAGGAAAGACCGATCTCGGTTATTTTACTTATGATCACACAGCTTTAACATTTCTGACACTTTTATCCGTTATTGTAGCAGCTGTTATCTGGCATGGACTTATTTATGTTGCAGAAGATGATGCAAGAAAATACAATATATACCATATTTCTCTCATTGCTTTAGTGACCTCGATTTCAGGAGCATATCTTTCAAACAATCTTGTTGCTTTATGGATTTTCGCTGAAGCCACAACTCTCGCAGTTGCCGGTTTGATTTACCATGACAGAACTGTGTCTTCTTTGGAAGCTACATGGAAGTATATCTTTCTAAGTTCGGTTGGCGTTGCTATAGCATTTATTGGGATTTTGTTCATTTCTATGACAATGAAAGGTTCAGGTTTCGTTGACCTTTCTTTTGCCTCAATATCAGCAGCCAGCCCTAACGCAAATCCTCTATATTTAAAGATCGCATTTCTTTTCATATTCGTTGGATTCGGCACGAAGATGGAAATCTTTCCCATGCACACTGTAGGAATTGACGCAAATTCTGTGGCACCCTCTCCAATAGGCGCATTGATCTCGACCGGGCTTGTTAATATGGGTTTTGTAACTCTATTCAGGGTTTACGGTTCATTATCTGACTCTGTAATATCGGCGTGGATGAATAGAATACTTATAATCGTCGGACTGCTGTCGCTTCTGACCGCTGCGGGATACATGCTAAAAGCAAAGCATCTTAAAAGAATGCTCGCTTACTCAACTCTCGAGAACATGGGGCTTGTTTCTATTGCTTTGGGAATAGGCGGACGGTCTCACTATGCTGCTATACTTCTTTTGATCATGCATTCACTTATAAAATCAGGACTGTTCCTGCAAATGAATCAGCTTTATAGAGCTCTCGGGACAGTTAAACTTGATGAATCGGGCAGATACCTTAAAATCTTTCCGGCAGGTGCTGTGGTTCTGATCGTAGGATCAATATGTGTAATGGCTCTACCTCCGTCAGGATTATTTTATACAGAGCTCATTATCTTCAGAGAACTTGTTAGAGGGGGGAATTGGTTTGTGATAATTACTTCTGCGTTTCTTCTCTGCTGTATTATATATGCAATGACCGTACGCATCATGCATGTTGTTTTTTCTCCGGCGAGATCTGAGAGCACAAACATAACTAAAGAAAAAATAAGCCCGTGGGAAACACTAAGTCAGTTTCTGTTTTTTGCTGTTGTTATCATTTTATGTTTCTATCAGCCTCCTTACCTTAAAGATGTAATAAATCAAATTGTAGAAAATCTATTTTAATAGAGAGAACAATGAAAAAATATCTTGAAACATACAATAACACTCATTCCGTAAGAATAAACGACATACCAGTTTTAACCTATGATGAATTCTGCTTATTAGCGGAAGAGCTTTTTTCCGAACAGCATAAACACTGCTTAAGCTACCACGCTATAGATTCCGGTAAAGAAATTTGTTTTTTCTGCATAGTAGCAGATGATTCAAACGGCAAAATTTATATTTTTTCTCACAGATCCGCAAAACCTGTACCTGAACTAATATCTCTGTCGCCGAAAATCGAACAGCTTCAAATATTTGAAAGAGAGATTACAGAAAATTTCGGTATTGTTTTTGTGGGACACCCCTGGAATAAACCGGTCAGATATTCTCATAACAGGCATGATACAAAACAGGTAATGAACAATTATCCCTTTTTCAAGATAGGCGGACATGAAATCCATGAAGTTGGAGTGGGACCGATTCATGCAGGTATTATTGAGCCCGGGCATTTCAGGTTTATATGTAACGGGGAAAAAGTTTTGCACCTCGAGATCCATTTGGGTTATCAGCACAGAGGAATAGAAAACCTTTTCGTCAATGAAAATGAAGGGCTTAAAAGATGTGTACTTTCAGAAAGTATAGCAGGTGACACATCTGTAGGGAACGCTCTTGCGCACTGCCAGCTGATTGAATCGCTATCCGAGTTCAATGCTCCTGAAGACCTGCAGATCGAGCGATGCATAGCTCTTGAACTTGAAAGAATAGCAGTTCATATCGGTGATACATCCGCGCTTTGCGCCGATGTTGGCTATCAGCTCGGACAGGTCGTCTGCGAAGCTCTCAGAACAACAATAATTAACACTACCCAGTTCTGGTGCGGCAACAGATTCGGGAAGGGACTGGTAAGACCGTTTGGAACAAATTATCCGTTAAAAGAAAATACAATTGCCGAGATCAGAAAAATTCTGTCTGATTCAGGAGAAAGATATTTTACTGTTGCCGAAAGAATATATTCTCTTCCCAGCGTGCTCGGTAGATTCGACGGTATCGGCGCTGTAACAACAGATCAGGCTATAAGGATAGGTGCCGTAGGAATGGCGGCGAGAACCTGTAATGTAAAGAGAGACATCAGAGCTACACATCCCTTCCAATATTACAGAAAGCGTCGCCCTGAAATTGTCATTCAGCAGACGGGAGACGCGCTGGCAAGAGGAGTTTTACGCTGGTTTGAAGCTAAAGAATCAATAAAATACATATTTGACCTGCTTGATAAATGGGAAAAAATAAAAAAATCGACTAAACCGCCTGTCTATAACTACAAACTCAAACCCGAAAGTTTTGCTGTTTCGGCTGTTGAAGGCTGGAGAGGTGAAATTTGCCATGTTGCTTTTACTGATGCGAATGGCGAAATAGTTCAATATAAGATAAAGGATGCTTCTATGCACAACTGGTTCGCTCTTGCCCTATCAGTGAGAAATCAGGAAATATCAGATTTTCCGATCTGCAATAAAAGCTTCAATTTAAGTTACTGCGGACATGACCTTTAAGGATTGAAATGATTAAAGAAATGAAAATATTAAAGCAGCACGGAATTCAGTTCGTTCCCGATCTTAAAGAAGCTGTCTTAACTCCCTTATTCAGAGGAAGGCCGGTCATAAAAGAAGATATTTCTAAATCTGAGGCTGAGCATATTAAAAAGATCTGTCCTTCTGACGCCATAGTAACTGAGGGCGGATTCGGAATTGACCTGGGAAAATGTGTTTTCTGTAAAGAATGCCAATTCGCCTGTCCTGATAAAATTAAATTTACAAATGATTACAAACTGTCTTCCAACAAGAGAGAAAATCTTGTTGTACGCAAAGGCTACAAAGAAATTAAATTCGACGAGCAATCAATAAGACCGGAGATTAGAAAACTTTTCAAAAATTCGCTTAAGCTCAGACAGATTTCAGCAGGAGGAGACAACTCATGCGAATTCGAGCTAAATGCGGCAGGTAATGTGAATTTCGATATGGGAAGATACGGAATAGAATTTGTCGCTTCTCCGAGACATGCTGACGGCATCGTAATTACGGGCCCAATAACGGAAAATATGGCTGAAGCACTTCAAATTTGCTACGACGCTACACCATCACCTAAAATAATAGTTCTGGTCGGAACAGACGCAATTTCGGGTGGGATGTTCAAAGACTCGCCTGCGCTAAACAGAGATTTTTTCAATAATCACGCTGTTGACCTGTATATCCCGGGAAATCCTGCACATCCTCTGACATTCATAAACGCAATACTGGCTCTCATCGGAAGATAAATTATTTCATTCTGTTGTCTTATATAAAACAAAACACCTTCATATTCGAAGGTGTTTTGTTTGTAAGTAATTTGATCGCTGATTCTAACCGTGTTTTTCTTCCACAAGAGATTTGTTGTTAAGAGTAAACGCGATTATGACGCCTATCGCAAGCATGATAGCTCCGGCTACGAATGTATAAGTAGGAGCATCTGCTTTATATGTATCCTTGATGTAAGCAGATATCTGAGGACCAACAATTCCGCCGATTGACCATGCAGTCAAAATTATACCATAAACAACAGGCATCAGTTTTGCTGTGAATATATCGCCTACGAAAGAAGGCATTGTTCCGAATCCGCCGCCGTAGCAAAGAAGAACATAGCATACAAGTATTCCGAACAACCATGCATTGCCCACAAAAACCATCGCAATGAAAACGAGCAACTGTGTTCCAAGTATCAGTCTGAATGCCTGAATTCTGCCTATTTTGTCAGATAAACCACCCCAGAAAAATCTTCCGACGCCGTTGAAAAGAGAACTGATCGCAACAAGAGTCGCTCCTGCTGCAGCCAGTGCAGCGGCGTCCATTGTCGATCCTGTCTTCTTAAGAAGATCCTGTAACATCGGTGACTGAAGACCAATAAACATAATACCTGCTGCGATATTAAGGAAGAATATGATCCACATTCTGTAGAACTTGCTTGAAGTTATGCAGTGCTTAACGGTCAGATTATCTTCGTGACCCTGGCTGGCAGTACTTTTTGCAGGAGGAGTAAAACCTGCCGGTACAAAACCTGCGGGCGGGTTTTTAAGAACGATAGCTGCGGGGAAAGCAATAATGAACAGAATTATTCCTGACCACATAAATACACTTATTAGTTCGCTCTGGAGTACTGCTTTAGTTGCCATGTCGGTAAGATTTCCGTCTGTATAGAAATCAGCCGGGATATTTTTCAAAGCCTCGTTAAATCCTCCCATTAGAGCCGGTGCTATGAATTTTGACATAATTAGCGCGCCTAAACCGAAACCCATCACAACCATACCTGTGATAAAACCTTTTTTGTCCGGAAACCATTTTGCTGCTGTTGCAACCGGAGTTACATATCCCAGACCTAAACCGATTCCGCCGATAACACCATAGCCGATGTAAAGAAGAACTACACTCTCTATCGACATCGCATAGGCTCCGATTAACCAACCTGCACCCCACATCACTGCTCCGGCTACTGCAAGTTTAGTCGGTCCGATCTTTGCAAGATTCATTCCGCCCCATGCTGCAGCCAGTCCTAAGAAACATATGGACAAGCTGAATATCCACATAACCGTAACATTTGACCATCCAAAAGAGGTCATTATCGGTTTCTGAAAATAACTCCAGGCGTAAACTGTTCCCAGAGCCATTTGAAGCACTGTACCCATTATTGCTATGAGCCAGCGGTTTCCTGTTTTTTCTGCCATTTTTTTTCCTTTTTTTGGTTTTAGTTGTTTTTATTCGTTAAGCTCTTTCAAGTTTACATGCGCAGACCTTGTACTCAGGTATCTTGGCCACAGGATCAAGCGCGTTATTTGTCAGGATGTTCGCCGGAGCTTCCCAGAAATGGAAAGGCACAAAAGCCGTACCTTTAGGAATTCTCTTTGTGATGAATGCTTTTGTGGTAATTGTACCCCTTCTGGTAGTTACCTTGACCATCTCGCTGTTGGTTACGCCTATTCTTTCTGCGTCTTCTACAGATATCATCACATGAGGTCCTGCAATGTTGTTCAGTCCCTGAGACTTCCTTGACATAGTTCCGGTATGGAAATGCTGCAGGATCCTTCCGGTTGTCAGGTATGTCGGATATTCGTCATCAGGCATTTCCGCAGGCGCTCTGAACGGTATGGCGAACATAGTGCCGAGACCTTTTGTGAACTTGCCGGCATGAAGAACAGGTGTTCCGGGGTGCTCTTTTGTCGGGCACGGCCAGTGAAGCCCCATCCTTCCGATCCTTTCATAGCTCATTCCGCCGTAAGAAGGGGTAACTGATGCCATTTCGTTGAATATTTCTTCGGCATTCTGATAGTTCCATGACAGACCCATCTTGTTCGCGATCATCTGATGTATTTCCCAGTCATGTTTTGCCATTCCCGGAGCTTTTACAGCCGGATCAAGCTTCTGAACCCTTCTTTCAGTATTTGTGAAAGTACCTTCCTTTTCAGCGTATGTTGTAGCGGGAAGAACAACATGAGCAAATTTCGCTGTTTCAGTCATGAAGATATCCTGAACTACAAGGAAATCGAGCCTTTTCAGCGCTTCTTCTGCATGGTGAAGGTCAGGATCGGATATCATCGGGTTTTCGCCCATGATGAAGAAAGCTTTCATTTTTCCTTCGTAAGCATCGTCGAATGCCACCGTCATCGGTTTTCCAACTTTGCTGTTCAGCTGGACATTCCAGAATTTCTCCATCTTTGCCTGAGCGTCAGCGTTCGCGACCTGCTGATATGCCGTGTAAACATTTGGAAGTCCGCCCATATCGCAGGCTCCCTGAACGTTAGACTGTCCCCTGAGAGGATTGACTCCCCCGCCCGAAACGCCCATATTTCCGCAGAGCATCTGAAGGTTTGCAGTAGATTTAACGTTATCAACGCCTGTTGTATGCTGAGTTATACCCATTGCATAATAAAGGGCTGCAACTTTAGCCTTACCGTACAGTTCTGCTATCTTTTCAAGAGTCTCGGCAGGGATCCCTGATATTTTTTCTACATATTCGGGAGTAAAATTCTCGACTTCTTTCTTGAGAGCTTCGAAGCTTTCTGGTTCAACCCTGTTCGCAACGAATTCTTTGTCTTCCCATCCGTTTTTCAATATAATGTGCATCATGCCGTTTATGACGGCTACATCTGTACCTGGTCTCTGACATGCGTAAATTTCCGCGAAATCAGCCATTTTGATCCTCTTGGGATCGATAACGATAAGTTTTGTTCTTCCCTCTTTTACCGCCTGTTTGATTCTTGCGGAAATGACGGGGTGCGCTTCTGAAGTGTCGGAACCTATGATGAGTGCGACATCCGAATCTTTCATTCCTTTGATGTCGTTGGTCATTGCTCCGGAACCGAATGCTGCGGCCAGACC
>JAQVNT010000280.1 GCA_028702975.1 Candidatus Delongbacteria bacterium | reverse complement strand
GCCAGCGACCTTATGTAAGTCCCTTTTGAACAGTGAACTCTTATGTCAACTTCATCGCCTCCGATACTTAGGACATCTATAGAATGAATGATTATCTTTCTTGGCTCTCTTTCCGTCTCGATCCCCTTCCTTGCAAGCTCGTAGAGCTTTTTTCCGTCTTTCTTCAGAGCCGAGAACATGGGCGGAAGCTGCGAACTCTCCCCCGCAAAGCTCATTACTGCATTTTTTATCTCTTCTTCGCCTGCTTTCTTCTGAGATGTTGAGATGACATTACCGGTAATATCGAAACTGTCCGTTCTTTCACCGAGCTTCAGTTTGGCTTCATAAATTTTATCCGAAAGCATAAGCTGATCCTGGATCTTCGTCGCTTTTCCAACAAGCATGATAAGTAGCCCGGTAGCGAACGGGTCAAGAGTACCCGCATGACCGATCTTTTTTATCCTGAGGATCTTCCTCAGCTTTGCGACCACATCGAAACTTGTCCAGTCCGGCTCTTTGTCAATAAGGACGATAAAACCTTCCGGATATGGAAAGGTAAGTAAATTCTTTCTGCTTATTACGGGAGTATCAGGCATAATATTCCAGCGCGGTCCTTTTAAGGTCGCCGATCAAATCTTTGAGCAGTTTTTCGTAAGTTCCCTCGAACCTGATGCCCGAAGCGTTCCTGTGCCCGCCGCCGCCCCATTTCGACGAGAATTTATTAACATCGAAACCGCCTTTTGATCTCAGGCTTAGCTTGTACCTGTCTTTATCTGTCTTTCTGATAAAAACCGCGATCTCCGCCTCTTCGATCGAGCTTAAAGCCATAAGAACAGGCTCGTTCTCGATCAGCGGATCGTTCTGCTGATCATTATATGTTATGGCTATTTTTTCTTTTCGGAAGAGTTGTGTTTCTGAAACTATCCTGTTCACTTTGACCGTCTCGTCATAACTCAGCCTCATGAATATCCTGTCGTTCAGCTCAGCTATATCCGAACCGTACTTCAGCATCCTCAAAGAGTCCTTCAGAGCTCTTTTGTCTGTATTCGCGAATCTGAGCCCGCCTGTATCTGAAAGAAGTCCGCTCAGAAGTGCATTTGAGATCTTTTTGTCCATCGGAAAATTATTTTTCTCCAGCAGCGAGAATACGATCTGCGCAGCTGAAGCTGCCTGTTCGTCAACAAGATTTACTGTGCCGAAATTAGTGTTGGCGGGATGGTGATCGATATTGATTATGCAGGCATCTTTTTTAATAAGTTCCTTTACCTTACCGATCCTTTCAAAAGTCGCAGTATCGAGAATGATCACATTGCCGAATTTTTTCTTAAGCTTTTCGCTGTATTTGACGAACGGCAGATCAGCCTTTCCAAAAAGATACCTGAACCTCTCAACGAACCCGTCCTCGTTCACGATCACTGCTTTCTTACCGATCGAAGTGAGCGCGTGATACATACCGGCGCAGGATCCGATATTATCGCCGTCCGGAGCAAAATGGGAAGTAATGAGAAAATCATCCTCTTTCCTCAATATCTCCCCTATTCCGGCGACTATCTGAATCTTATTCATCATTTTTCTTTATGGAATTCAGAAGCTCTTCGATCCTGTAAACATTGTCTAAGGTATCATCGTAAAAAAATCTGAGTTCCGGTACTATCCTCAAGTTTACATATTTCGACAGCTTCATGCGTATAGTCTTATTGTTATGCCTGAAAAGACCGAGCATTTCTTCTACTTCTTCTTTTTTTGACTTTATCGAAGTAAAATATACCGTCGCTACAGATAGGTCCGGACTCATTTTTATATTGTTGATCGAGCAGAATTTCAATTCTTCCACGTTCAGATCGGAAAATATAATCTTGGCCAGAGCTTTTTTTATCTCCGACGATACTCTGTTGACCCTTTTTGCTCCTGTCATGCTTCAAGCTTCCTTTGAGTTTCCTTATATTCGAAAACCTCGATTATATCATTTTCTTTAATGTCGTTGAAATTCTCTATACCTATTCCGCACTCGAATCCCGACGATACTTCTTTTGCGTCGTCTTTGATCCTCTTCAGAGATGTCAATTTTCCCTGATATATCTCGATACCGTCCCTTATAAGTTTCAACATTGCGTTCCTGATGACTTTTCCGGACTGTACATAGCATCCCGCGATCGTCCCGGACTTGGGCACCTTGAACACGGCTCTGACTTCCGCCGAGCCTAACAGCTCTTCTGTGATAAGAGGCTTGAGCATACCTTCGAGAGCGTTCCTTATGTCCTCGAACAGATCATAAATTATGCTGTAGATCCTTATCTCGACCTTTTTCTGACCTGCGAGCTCTTTTGCCTTCATGTTCGGCCTGACATGGAATCCGAGAATGACGGCATCCGAAGCTTCGGCAAGAAGAACATCGCCCTCTGTGATGGCACCTACGCCCTTTGAGAGTATCTTTACAGCTACTTCTTTATTCGATATTTTCATGAGATTATCTCGAATAGCCTCAACGGAACCGTCAGCGTCACCCTTAATAAGCAGGTTTAAGGTTTTTATATCACCCTGCTTTATTTTTTCTGAAACATTATCAAGAGTGATCACATCCGCTTTATGCTGCGCCTGTGCTCTGTTTATCTGCTCTCGTTTCGAAGCTATCATCTTGGCTTTCTGTTCGTGATCAACTACAACAAAAGAGTCTCCCGCATTAGGCGATCCTGAAAATCCAAGCACCATGACAGGATATGACGGACCTGCTATCTTTATGTTCTCGCGCCTCTCGTTCATCATGGCGCGCACTCTTCCGTAAGTCTGTCCGCAGACAAAGACCTCTCCGATCTTGAGCGTGCCTTTCTGCACGAGTATTGTCGATACCGCTCCGAGACCTTTGTCCAGCTTGGACTCTAGCACTGTTCCCAGTGCC
>JAQVNT010000279.1 GCA_028702975.1 Candidatus Delongbacteria bacterium | reverse complement strand
GCAAGGAGGGTTCTATGAAGACAAGATATCCCGCTGTAGAGGGCTCATTTTATCCTTCAGATGAAAAAGAGCTTGAAGCGATGCTGAAAAGTTTCGACAGTAATGTCCGTTTTGAGAAAAAAGGAAGACCCCGTGCGATAATTTCGCCGCACGCAGGACTGATCTACTCGGGTCAGACGGCCGCCTATGCATATAAGTATGCGGAGGGTGAAAAATACAGGTCGGCGGTCATCTTCGCTCCCTCGCACAGGGTCGCTTTCTACGGTATAAGCGGCGCTGATTATGACGAATATAAATGCTGCGGAAAAAGCTTCAGGATCAACAGGGAGCTTTTGGAAAAACTTTCAAAGAATAACGGGATCATCTCGGTTGATCTGGCGCATGAACACGAGCACAGCGCCGAAGTTCAGCTTCCTTTTATTCAAAATTATCTTGATGTGGAAAGCATTGTCGTTTTTATTTACGGCGAAACGGACTACAAGAAAATTTCGTATGTGATGGACGACATAATCAGCGAAAATAAGGACATTATAATAGTCTCTACGGATCTCAGTCATTATCATTCTTACGAAGAGTGCAACAGGACAGATTCCGTCGTGGCTGAAGGTATAAAAGAACTTGACGCGGTCATGGCCGGAAAAGGAGAAGCGTGCGGCATGCCCGGGATCCAGGCTCTCATTACGAGCGCGGTAAATAAAAAACTTAAGCCTGAAATTCTCGACCACAGAAATTCGGGCGATATAATTAACGACAGGTCAGGCGTAGTGGGGTATCTGTCGGCGGTGTTTATATAAAATGAGCAGGTGAAAATGAAACTGACCAGAGAAAAACTGCACGATATTTTCGGTATAATATTTATAGTGATAGGCCTAATAATACTTCTGGGGCTGATATCCAACTTTACCGGGCACGACGGCGAGACGGGAAAGATCATTTCTGTAGGCACGGGACTTGAAGAACTTATAAGGAAACTTTTTTCATTCACATTCGGTTTTGGCATTTTCTTTCTCATGCCTGTATTTTTATTCGCGGAAGGGTACTGCTATGTAAGGATGAAGCCTTTTATTACACATTTCAAGAATTTTGTCGTATATCTGGTGTTTTCCACGCTTGCAGCTTCGACTATTGCGGTTTTCAGGTACGGCCGTGATTTTAATTATTTTAATGACGAAAGCGACAAATGGGAGAGTATAGGCGCTATCGGTTTCAGAACCGGACACAAGCTTGTAAATATCTTCGGATATGCGGGAACGGTCATCATACTTTCAGCTCTTTTCGTGATCATACTGCTTTTCATATTTGATTTCAGGGTAGGGCAGATGGCAAGAACGATCACTTATCCGTTCTCGCTGATAATTGGGTTGTTTTCTAAACTTTACCTGAAGTTCAAGAAGCATCTTGCAAGAAAAAGGCTGGAAAAGGAGATGAGGCGGAAAGAAGAGGATAGGCTTCTTGCGCTCGCAGCACATAAGGGTACTGACGCACCCTTCGAGACCGAACCAGAGCAGGAAATAGAGAAGGTTTCACGAGCTGATCATGATCCTGCCGGTGAGAAGAAAAAACCTGAGAAGGATTTTGATATAGAACAGGCGGTTATTGAAAAATCAGTTGATTATAAGGCTAAAGTAGATAAAAAATATAAATATGTACCGCCGGATATAGATTTTCTGAATGAAACGAAATCTAACGCCAATATAATCGAGGATGACCAGAAATTAAAAGAGATCGCTCTTAAACTTGAGGAAAAACTCGGAGAGTTCTCGCTCGAGGCAAAGGTCGTCAAGATAAATCCGGGTCCGGTCATAACGCAGTACGAGATCGAGCTGGCCAAGGGAGTAAAAGTATCCAAAGTCACTTCACTGGAAGACGACCTTGCGATGGCGTTAAAGGCTAAAAGCATCCGTATAGTCGCTCCGATCCCGGGTAAAGGAACTATAGGCATCGAGATACCGAACTCGAATCCGTCGGTCGTTTATCTGAAATCTATCATTTCGTCAGAAAAGTTCATCAAGCATAAATCAAAGCTCGCAATTGCTCTCGGAAAGCTCATTTCGGGAGAGAACTATATTCTTGACCTGGCAAAGACGCCTCACCTTCTTATAGCCGGTTCGACGGGATCGGGAAAATCGGTATGCATAAACGGTATTATAATTTCGTTACTTTACCGCGCTACACCGGAAGAGGTTCAGTTCTGCATGATCGATCCTAAAAAGGTCGAGCTTTCGGTTTATTCTGGACTTCTTAAACATCACCTGCTCAAGATCGACGGCATAGATGATCCGGTAGTCACAAGTCCGGAGGATGCTGTAAGACTGCTTGATGCGCTGGTCACTGAAATGGAGTCGAGATATGATATGCTGAACCAGTCAGGCACAAGGAACATAGAGGAATACAACGCAATGGTCGAGTCGGGCGAGCTGAAATTCAACGAGATAACGAACGCGCCTTTCCGCAAGCTCCCGTATATAGTCTGTATCCTTGACGAGTACGGCGACCTGATGATGACATCGGGCAAAGCCGTCGAGGACCCGATCTGCAGGCTTGCGCAGATGGCAAGAGCGATCGGGATACATCTTGTGCTCGCCACCCAGCGCCCGTCGGTCAAGGTGGTAACAGGCGCCATCAAGGCCAACTTCCCGACCCGTATCGCATTCAGGGTCATCAGCCAGATAGACTCCAGAACTATACTTGACGGCAAGGGCGCTGAGTCGCTTCTCGGAAAAGGCGACATGCTCCTCATCCCTCCTGGCGAATCCGACCTCGTGAGGATCCAGAACGCGCTGGTCGAGACGAAGGAGATAAACAGGATTGTGAAGCACATAGGCGATCAGCCTGATAATTTCGAAAAGATCTCGATCAAGGCCAAGCCTTCGTCCGCCCAGAT
>JAQVNT010000278.1 GCA_028702975.1 Candidatus Delongbacteria bacterium | reverse complement strand
CTTCTTCAATTTTTTCTATGGAGTTCGAGAAGTCTTCGAATTCTTTTATTGTCTTTTCAAGCTGAAATAGCTCCTTCGCATGCTCAGGTTTAGCGGTTTCAACTTTATCGCTTACAAATTCATCCGGTATGTTTTCTAAACCTTCCAACTCGGACAGATACTGACGCCTGATCTTCTTATAATCCAAAAGGATAGACAGCGCTTCAATGATCTCCCTTTTGCCTGAAACTCCCTCGATGCCTTTGTAGCTCCTGATCTTATCGGCGAACCATTTGACATTAAAATTCCCGTCGGAATACAGTATGCAGAAATTTTTATACCTGAGCAGAACGGCAATATATTCGTCGTCTTCAAATTCCGCCCACAATTCCTGAAAATCGGTTTCCATGCCGTAATTTTCCACATCGCCGAAAATGAAAAGATTATACGCCCTCTCCTTTTCAAGGTATTTGAATAATTTTTCTTTGTCGGATGATCTTAGTTTACAGAACATAGTACACTCCTGAGCTTGTTTAAATTTACGCCTCTTTTATCAAAAAACAAAATTAAAAATTGATTGATTATGATCAGGTTTATTGCTTATATTGTAAGTGAGTACATACAAAACCGGAGTATCTATGCATTTCGACCCTACAGCATTATTGAAGAAGATTAATTTTTCGCATTTTGGAATTCCTGCTCTTATAATATCCCTTGCATTTATTTATTACGGCCAGACAAGGATCGGTATCAGCGCCGTTAAGGATTCTGACAGAAACGTATTTTATATTAAAAAGTATTTTATGCTTCTGATACCTTCCGGTTCAGAGAAATTGACCAATATTCAAAAAGCGAGATTTATAACTGAGACCAATGCCGATAAAACTCTCTCGACCACCGTAATTCTGCTGTCTGCGCGGTTCGAGCACAGAATATTCGGTTCATCATCCGAACAGTTCGACGAAAAAAAGAGAAATATGTACAACGATGTAAGTTTTTTCCTGACTGACGAAACCCGAAATGAGTTCTCTGAATCGTATGTTTTCACATACAAATCAGGCTGGTACGGGTATATTTTATCTCTATTATCGGTCCTGTTCCTGATATACGGCCCCAAGAAAAGCATAGCCCCGGCTATAGAAATGCTGCAGAAATTTATTCCTGAAAAACAAACGAAACCTAAAGAAACTAAAGCCGAGAAAAAAGAAAAGATCGAAAAGAGGAAGAACGGTCAGCTCCGAGTGATCATTTCTGCAATGGAGAATGATACCATACCTGTACCTTCGGTCTTTGACATTCCCGAAACGGGAGCGATAGCATTAATGTGCCCTGAAAACAAAAAAACAGAACTAGTGAGTAAATTCGGCGACGATTACGATTATTTAGCATGCGACGGAAAAGGGGGAACTGCAGGAATTCTTAAATGTGCGGAAGAATGGCTTAAGGATTTTAACGGCTACCTTATGATACAACCCGGACCAATAACAAAATTGAATAAAAAAACTATATCCGGATTATATAAGGAGCATCTAAAAAACGACAGCGATTGTACGATCCTTACAACCGAATGCGGCGATAAGAAGATCCCATACGGAAAAGTTATGAGAAATGTAGCCAACCGGATCATTAAAATATCTGAAACTGAAGAGACATGTGACGAACAGGGTCAGACTTACGAAATATTTGCCGGGCTTTTATGTTTCAATACTAAAAATCTGTATAAAGTTTATAATTCTTTGAGGTCGACAGGCTCTGATAAAGCTGTAGATATAGTTAGAATGGCTGAAGGTTATTATAAGAACGGTTCCAGGGTAAATACTTTCATGCTCAGTTCCGGAAATGAAACCGAAAAACATACAGCCGGAGCTTCGCAAAAACAAACTCCCGGGAAGAAATCATTCTCAGGCATAATAATTACTACTGAGAAATTCAGTCCCGGAGCTTTCAGGCGGTCATTCGAAGCTCTGAATTCAGTTAACCCTGTATCATCCTGTATAATAACGACATCTGAATACGAAGGAATGATAAAGGAACTGTCCGGTGACAATTCCGAGCTGATTATCTCCAACGGACATCTTGGAGACGCTGACGATGTTCTTAAATCATACGATAAATTCAAAAGTTTCATCGGCGAGATAATTGTGATTCCTGACACTGACAATATAATTTCCGATAAAGACCTCAAATACACTATTTCAAAGCATATTGAAAACTCTAATGTGCTTACTATTTTACAGGATCCTTCCGGTAAGGTTCTTTTCTACTGTGCAAATTCTTTCCAATTCTTTTACGCGGCCAAGAAAGTCAATAGAGATGAGGAAACAGGAAAATACTGTTTGTCAGAAATAAACGACATTCTGATAAATGACAAAAAAAGGATACAGATAATAACGACTGATGAAATAGATTAAACAAATTCGGAGAATGAAATGAAGATGACATTTTGTTTCTTGATAGCTTCAATAACACTCGCTTCTTTTGCGCAGACCGGCTCAGCACAGGATCAGTCTTTTAAATTCAGGGAGATTCAGGCCGCTAAAGAGTTTTATGACGCCGGATATTACGGAAAGGCAGGATCACTTCTGGACATTCTGACCAGGGACAAAGATCTTAAACTGGCCGAAGAAGCCTGGAAACTTAAGGCTGAGCTTTTCGGCAATGTTTTTGTCCCTCCTGAGCACATTCCTGCAGTAATGGATGATTTTAAATTTTTTGCAAAAAAGAATAAAAAAGGCGTGAGCCTGAAAGAGATAGAGAATACTCTTAACGCAAAATCATCAGATTTTAAAAGTAAAGTAAAAGATAATGAAGACAACATCGTTCTGCTTTTCGGGGACAGCTGCATCGTAAATTTTGCGCCTGATTCCACTTTCTATTTCACTTTTGAAAAAAGCTTTACGGGAAAAGACCAAAA
>JAQVNT010000029.1 GCA_028702975.1 Candidatus Delongbacteria bacterium | reverse complement strand
AATAAAACGAACATACCTCACTACATTTTTACTCTCGAGATACCGATGGAGGCCGATCCGAAATTTCTGTTCTCGCACTTAAAGTCAAATGTAAATTTTAAATTCTCAAAAGCGTGATATGGAACTTTTTCAGCCTGAATATTTTATTAAGACCGGCGACGGGATAACCTGCCTGCTCTGCGAAAGAAAGTGCTTTCTCAAAGAAGGCGCGGCCGGATCCTGCGGCGTCAACAGGAACAAAGGCGGCGAGCTTGAATGCATGGCTTACGGGCGCCCGGCGGCTATCAACATCGATCCTGTGGAGAAGAAGCCGCTCAACCGGTTCCTGCAGGGAACAAAGACTTATTCAGTCGGCACGCTGGGCTGCAATTTTTCCTGCGAATGGTGCCAGAACCATCACATAAGCAGGAATAAATATTCGGAGCCGCTGAATGTTGACACTGTCCCGCCCGCGAATATCGCCGAAGGCGCTGTTGAATCGGGGTGCATGTCGGTCTCGTACACATATAATGAGCCGACCGTGTTCTACCCGTACGCGAAAGATATCGGGATGCTGGCCAAAGAGAACGGGCTCAAAAACATTTTCGTGACCAACGCGTACCAGAGCGAAGGGATCGCTGCCGACATGCTGAGCTGGGTCGATGCTCTGAACGCCGACCTGAAGTGTTTTGACAGAGATACTCATAAAAAATATACCGGCGGCGATCTTGACAAAGTGCTCAGGAACCTGAGAACTTTCGCCGGTTCATCAATTCATGTCGAGATCACGACACTCATTATTCCCGGCGTGAATGATAAGGCGGACGAACTTGAAAATATCGCCGCTTTCATATCAAATGAGCTCGGAAAAGAGATCCCGTGGCATGTTTCCGCTTTCCATCCCGACTATAAAATGACGGACAGGCCCGCTACTTCAAAAGCTAAAGTATTTGAAGCTGTCGAGATCGGGCTGAAAAAAGGACTTAAATTCGTTTATCCGGGCAATGTGTGGTAATAAAATGAAGTTCGACAAAAAGACGGCTGTAATATTCTCGATCAAGCTCATAATAGCACTGACTCTCGCATGGATAGTCATATACAATATCGAAGCGGTCGAACTTAAATACATCGTCAAAAACGCCGATGTGTCGTTAATAATATTTGCGGTCGCTCTTCTGCCCCTCAATCTATACCTCCAGTTCAGAAAATGGAAATATCTCGCTGCCAAAGCTTCTGAAGAAAAGATCCCGGACAGGCAGATCTGGGTCTCGGCTTTCCTTGGTATCGCTTTCGGGTTCATCACGCCCGGCAGGATAGGCGAGCTGGGAAAACTTTTCGCCGTGACCGGCGCAGACAGACTAAAGCTTCTCAGTTTAGGTATCATCGAAAAGATCTATGATGTTTTCCCCGTTCTCATCTTCGGATCGCTTTCCCTTGTTTTTTTACCCCACCTTTTCTTTTCCGGGTCCGTAACGATGCGGTATAATCTGATAATGTTCGCGGCTGTAATTTCGGTCGTAACATATTTTATAGCTGTTCATCCGGGACTTTTCAAAACACTATTTTATTACCTCAAAAATACTGTTCTTAAGAAAAGCGTGAACTTTAAAAGATTCTGCGACGGGGCAAAGGACCTTAAAAGGCGCGATGCGGGTATTCTTTTCCTGTTTTCCATTCTTCTTTTCTGCGTTTATACAACCCAGTTCGCATTTCTGATAATGTCTTTTGCGCAGATCGACCCTTTTCATGCCTTTACGGGTGTGTGGGCGGCGGTTCTATTAAAAACATTTCTGCCGTTAAGCCTGGGCGATATCGGCGTGAGAGAGAGTACGGCCGCTTTCATTTTCGGCCTGATGGAAGTAAGTACGGAGGCTTCCGTATCCGCGGCTTTCCTTCTTTTCGTTATAAATATTCTTATACCTTCGGCTGTTTCGGTATTCCTCATACCTTTTGCGTTCATTTCAAAACATAGCCGTTCATCAGAAGCAGATCAAGATCTTCGCTGATCTTTTCTTCATATAATGATTTCATTTTTTTGAACAGAGATATTTCTTTGCCTTTAAGGTCTTCCTTTTCCTCCCGGTCGCCTGATATGTCGAACAGATTGTAGCTGACTTCCGACGCCCCGGGTGTTATGTCCAGCTTGTAGTCTCCCCTTATCAACGCCCTTTTTATCATCGGGTAGATCTCTCTTTCAGCCGCTGAATTCTTGGAGACATATCCTTTTTTATCCTTAAAATATATATCCTTTTTGGAACTGATCACGGATGCATCGGTCACAATAATCTCCTGCTGCACGAATTCAGGATGGAAGAACGATACGCCGTCAAAGGGATTACCTGAGGACGCTTTTATACCGGCCGCATCCAGCACTGTCGGCAGAATATCCAGAGTCGAATAATTATTTTTTACGATCCTGTCCATGTCAAAATCGTCGGAGCCGATAATGAGGGGAAGTCTCAGATCCGCGGCTTTCAGTCCCTCAGAACCTCCGGGAAGTCCGAACAGGCAGATCACTGTATCTTCAAGCTTGCCGCAGTCTTTCAGTTCGTCATAAATAAAACTCAGTTCGTCATTAAGGTAATTTAAAAAAGCATTTTCCCCGCTTTCGAAATTTGAAGTTCTGTAGTAAGGGAACGGCAGTCCGTCATTTTTGCATGTTATGGTGTAAAGGAACATAAATTTCTCTTTGCCGTCTATCATTTCGGCAATTCTGCCTTTAAGATAGGATTTATCCCTGTACTGCTCAAGGAGAAGTATTTCGGGAAAATACTTTATCAGAAATCTGTTGTTGAAAACTACCGGCATTATCATGTGCGAAAGAAGTACTTCGGATTTTATGAGTTCTTTATTTGTCGGATATTCGGCGAGATAATTATTTTTATCATTCATTTTGAAGAAATAAAATTCTCTGTCGGAGAACATCCCTGTTCTATAGCCCTGCCTTTCCAGAATGGAAAAAACCGTTCTGTTTTCAAGACCGTAAGTCCGGTACCCTCCCAGATATCCGCCTTTTTCAGGATGAACGGAGGTCAGAACGGAAAGGAGGTTGACTCTCGGGTCATTCGATACTCCGTAGCAGTTCGAAAAAGTATAGGATCTCTTTTTAAGCATTTTGATCGCCTGCATATCCGATATTTTTCTGTTCGTCAGATTTGAGGCCGAAAGATCTTCAACGCCGATCAGTATTATGTTTTTTTCACCTTTCACCTCAAAGGCATTCAGGTACCCGAAATTGAAAAGCAGAAGTATCCCCGAAAGTATGGTCGCAGAATACAGTGAAACCCTTTTGGCCCCGTGGTAAATGGAAAGATTATACATCAGATTATGCACGCACATCGCGAGTATTATAATGAAAAAGATGGTGAAATACAGAGGTGAAAAATTATCTTTGAGGAATACAAACACCCCGCTGAACCAGAAGGAAGGGTTAAGAAGAGAGCGGCTGTACAGAAGAGGGTGATTTATCAGTTCCCTGACCGTAAGAGAGAAGATAGCCATTAGAGATATGCCTGAATTTTTCAGAAAATATTTGTAATACCTGTCCTGTTCACTTTCAAAATAATTTGAATATTTTTTTCTCTTTTTTGCCAAGATCCCCGCGCCTATACCGCCGATTATCATGCCGAGAACTGTATATGACGCAAAAACCTTCAGCTGCTGAAAAAAATATGCCGCGCCGTAACCAGTATATTCGATTCGCGAGATCATCTGTTCAATGAAGAAGATCATCCACATTATGACGAGCGCGGGAAAAGTATTTTTAACAACCCTGACGGCCATTATTCATCCTTTACAGGCTTGACAACCTTAAATTTTGAAGCGAACAGGTCCCATCCGACGATCGTAAGAGCCGCTATAAGAGGGCCGGCCAGAAATCCCGACATCCCGAACCAGGCGATGCCGCCGATTGTCGATACGAGCATAAGGACGGGATGGAGGCCGCTCCTGTCGCCCGCTATCTTGGGTTTAATAATGTTCTGATTTACAAGGATCACGCCTGTCCCGACGATAAGCAGAATTGTCGCCTTAGCATAATTCCCCGTGAAGAGTAGTATAATGACGGCCGGGACCATGATCGTATTCGCGCCTACTATCGGGATCATAGAAAGTATCACCATAAGAACGCCCCAGAAAAACGGCGAACTGATACCGAGGATGGCAAAAATCGCTCCCCCGTAAGTTCCTTCCATCACTCCGATCAGAAAAGTGTAGATTATTATCGTGTCCGTTATCTTTATCAGTTCATTCGCAGCTTTTTTCTCATCCTCCAGATCGAAAGGAAGCACCGACCTGATCTTGCTGATCATATTGTGGCCGTCGAGAAAGAGGTAAAAAAGAATAAATGTAGTGAAGAACAGGTGCATTATAAAAGAAGTAATGTTGAAAAATGCCGCCTGAACGAGCTTGAAGGTATATGTCCCTACGGACATAAGCACCTGCGAACCGGTCTCTTTCAGTTTTTCTATATCCAGCCCTTCGATCTCATCAGCAATATTTTCTCCGAACAAAGGAAGTTTATGAGCCAACTCTTTTAGAGATTCTTTAGTGAGAGAATCCTGGATCACGGGCAGCTGAGTTCTAAGGTAATTGTAATTTTCCGCAGCCTCAAAGGAAACCATCATTACTATAAAAGTCATAGGTATAGCCACGATCAGAACAACAAAAAACACAGTTATCACTGAAGACTTTTTCCTGCTCTTTGTCTTTTTAAGAATGTAGGTGAAGAGTTTTCTGAAAATTATGTAAAGAACCGCAGCGAGGAATATATCTATCACGAAGGGTTTGAGCAGTATAAGAAAATAGAACGAGATAAGAAGCAAAAATCCCAGGAAGAAATAATCGTTCATTTTAAGGCTTTTCATATATGTACCTCCTAAATATATTTTCTGTCCAGGCTTCTGTACTGAACCGCTTCGGCTATATGTTCAGCACATATATTTTCTTTTCCGTTCAGGTCGGCTATCGTTCTTGAAACCTTTAATATCCTGTTGTATGCCCTGGCTGAAAGTGAAAGGGTCTCGATCGCCCTTTTAAGTATGCTTTCCGAGGCTGCGTCCAGCGCGCAGTATTTTTTCAGGTCTTTCTGGTTCATTCCCGAATTGCAGTAAATGTTCCTTCCTTTAAACCTTTCGTTCTGAACATTTCTGGCTTTGACTACCCGCTCTCTGATCGTTACGCTCTTCTCCGCGTCTTTTTTCTGCGCGAGCTCGTCGTACTTCAGCGCCGGGACTTCGATATGGATGTCGATCCTGTCCATTAACGGGCCCGATATCCTGCTCAGGTAACTTTTTATTTTGTACGGCGGGCAGGTGCAGTCTCTTGTGGGATCGCCATAGTAGCCGCACGGACAGGGGTTCATCGCCGCGACCATGATGAAGTTCGAAGGAAATTTTAAGGTCGAGGCCGCCCTGGCAATAGTGACCTCCCTGTCCTCTAAGGGCTGGCGCATCACTTCAAGCACATTCTTGCGGAATTCGGGCAGTTCGTCAAGAAAGAGAACGCCGTTGTGCGCAAGGCTTATCTCGCCCGGCTTGGGGAACCTGCCCCCGCCCACGAGGGCGGAATCTGAAATGGAGTGATGCGGGGAACGGAAAGGCCTCGTGGCGACTATTCCCCTGTTGTGCGGCAGCAGCCCGGCGACCGAGTATATCTTCGTGGTCTCCAGCGCCTCCTCGAGCGTCAGGTTGGGCAGTATGGTGGCGAACCTCTTCGACAGCATGGACTTTCCGCTTCCCGGAGGGCCTATCATCAGGATGTTGTGCCCGCCCGCCGCAGCGATCTCGAGCGCTCTTTTAACATGGTACTGCCCTTTCACTTCCGAAAAATCCAGCTCCCAGCGGTTCATCTCGTCGAACAGCTTTTTCACATCGACATTCCTCGGTTCGGCCTTAGAAATGTCCGCGAAGAGATCCAGCACTTCTTTCAGGCTCGATACGGGATATATCTTTATTCCCGGAATTACGGCGGCCTCATCGGCATTCTCTTCGGGCAGAATTATACCTTTATACTTTTTTTCCGCCATAACAGCAATCGGAAGCGCGCCTTTTACCGGCCTCACTGTCCCGTCCAGAGAAAGTTCTCCCAGTATCAGAAAATCCTTAGTGTTCTCAATATCCAGCTGGCCTGTCGCTCCGAGTATCGCCACGGCTATCGGAAGGTCATAGGAAGAGCCTTCTTTTTTGATATCCGCCGGCGCAAGGTTGACCGTGATCTTTTTTAATGGGAAAACATAACCCGAGTTCTTAATGGCCGCGTTTATCCTGTCCTTGCTTTCCTTTACCACATTATCGGGCAGTCCGACGATCGAAAGACCCGGAAGTCCTCTTTCCAGATGGGTTTCGACCTCCACAGTAAAAGCGTCAAGTCCGATCACGGCCGCCGAAAGTACTTTAGCCAGCATTTATTATCTCCGTCCCTATACATCATTTAAATCAGCTCCGTTAAATTACTTTAAATGTCTTTTAAAGTCAATCATTAATCAATTAATTATAAAATTTTCATTACATTTTTCATTTTACAAACCCCTGTTTTTTTCGTATCTATCAGTCTGATTTATGAAAAAATAAAATTAAATACCGGAGCATAAAATGGCAAAAATGAAAGTGCTGGCAAAATTAAAGCCCGAAAAAGGTCTGTGGATGACCGAGAAGGAAATTCCCGAAATAGGGATCAACGATGTTCTTATAAAGATCAAAAAGACCGCCATCTGCGGAACTGACCTCCATATTTACAAATGGGATGAATGGTCGCAGAGAACTATCACGATCGGACAGACGATCGGGCATGAATATGTCGGAACGGTCGCGGCTATGGGCGAGGGCGTAAAACATTTCAGGATAGGCGAAAGAGTGACTGGGGAAGGTCATATCGCCTGCGGGCACTGCAGGAACTGCAGGAGAGGAAAGAAGCATGTCTGCGAGAACACGGTCGGAATAGGCGTGAATATCGACGGAGCGTTCGCCGAATACCTCAAAGTACCCGCCGAGAATGTAATGAAGATCAATCCATCAATTTCTGACGATTATATAGCCATAATGGACCCTTTCGGCAACGCTGCGCATACCGCTCTTTCCTTCCCCGTCATAGGCGAGGATGTGCTGATTACAGGCGCGGGTCTGATAGGTTCGATGGCCGTAGCTATCTGCCGCTTTGCGGGAGCAAGGCACATCGTCGTGACGGACATAAGCGAATACAGACTTGACATCGCAAGAAAAATGGGCGCTACCAGAGCGATAAATCCCATGAAGACCTCTATCGCCGACGTAAAAAAAGAGCTCGGAATGGTCGGGTTCGATGTCGGGCTTGAGATGAGCGGGTCGCCGGCGGCCTTCAGCGACATGATCGCGAATATGTACAACGGTTCAAAGATCGCGCTTCTCGGTATACTTCCGTCAACAACCCAGGTGAGCTGGAGCGACATTATCTTTAAGGCTCTCACGCTTAAAGGAATATACGGAAGGGAGATGTTCGAGACCTGGTATAAAATGGAGCAGATGCTTATTGCCGGTCTTGACCTGAGCCCGATCATAACCCACCATTTCAAGGTTGACGACTTCCAGAAAGGCTTCGATGTCATGGAAACGGGCGAAAGCGGAAAAGTAATTCTTGAGTGGGAATAAACAGTGGCTCTGATAGTGCAGAAATACGGCGGAAGCAGCCTCGCTACGCCTGAACTGATAAAAAAAATTGCGGGAAGGATCGTTGAAAGACACGATTCCGGCGACAGGCTGGTGATAGTCGTTTCGGCAATGGGGAAGACTACGAACGCGCTCGAAGCTAAAGCTCTGGCAGTTTCGGACAACCCCACGCCGAGAGAGATGGACATGTTAATCTCTATCGGGGAAAGGGAATCGATATCGCTTATGGCGATCGCCGTCAACTCAATGCGCCCCGGTCTCGCTGTATCCTTCACCGGCTCCCAGATCGGGCTTATCACGGATAATAACCACAGGAACGCCCGGATACTGGAGATAAAAGGCGACAGGCTCGTAGATGCCCTGAACGGCGGAAAGATACCTATCATCGCCGGGTTTCAGGGCGTGAGCACGGAGAAGGAGATCACGACGCTCGGCAGGGGCGGCTCGGACACCACCGCCGTGGCGGTGGCTGCGGCGCTGGGCGCAGACATGTGCGAGATATACTCCGATGTGGTCGGAGTTTACAGCGCCGACCCCGGGATCTGCGACGATCCGGTCTTGATAAAAGAACTTGATTATGACACGATGCTGACGATATCGTCCCTCGGCGCGAAAGTTCTAAAAGATTCAGCCGTCGAATACGCCAAAAGACTGGGCGTCAGCATAACGACCGGAATGAGCTGGACCGGGGAAACAGGAACGGTAATATCGGGCAAAGGTTCGCTCAATAACGATAAATTCGTTTCGCTCGTTTACAACGACAAACTGAGTTATGGTACTTTTGGTTCAGAGGAAGTTCTTCCGGAAGACATTTCGTCTTTAAGATTCTATCAGAAATGCGGCGGTTCTGCACTTTCCGTTTTCGACCGGAGCCCCCTTTCCGGCGAAGAAAAATGTTTCTCTCTTGCCGTAACGGGCTCAGGTATTAAGAGCGAACCTGATAAACTCCGCAGGATGTACGAGCTGCTCTCGGATCCGGCACCGGTACTGGGTTTTAACCTGACCGATATTAAATTCGAAATATTCTTGAAATATCCCGCGGAAACCGACCGGATCAGGGCCGTTCATTCTCTTTTTTTTGACCGAAATTAGGCAAATTTTCACTTGCAAGAAAGTTTAGATTCCTTATATTACTTAACTTAATAATATTAAAGTCAAAGTATATGGAAACCGGCTATGAGTGAATTAAATAAAGTGGAAAATCAATTCAAGGAAAAGATCAAAAGTTTTCTGAATCAGAATTCTTTCAACACTTGGATAAAACCGGTGAAAGTGGTCAATATTGAAGGTGAGGTCGTTTCTTTCCAGGTGCCGTCAAAGATCCACATCGACTATATAAGGGGCCAGTACAGGTCAGTTTTTGAAAAAACGCTTAAAGATATCCTCGGTAATGAGAACATAAGCATTAAGTTCCTGATCGATTCCGATACTGATTTCAGCTTTGAGACGAAGCAGGAAACGGGAACTGTCGTCAAAAAGGCGAAAGATCTCCATAAGGGCAGAGTTGCTCCCTATAAAGAAACGTCCCTGAACCCCAAATATACTTTTGAGAACTTCGTTATGGGTAACGGCAACGAGACTGCTTATGTATCATCTCTTCAGGTAGCCCAGAACATCAGGAACACCCAGTATAACCCGCTGCTTATTTTCGGCGGCGTGGGTCTTGGGAAAACCCACCTTGTTTCGGCTATCGGAAACCATGCTTTCAACCATGATCCGGGAATGAAAATACTTTATATGACTTCAGATATTTTTGTGTTCCAGATAATAAATCACATCAAGAACAAAACTATCGACGAGTATAAAGCTTATTTGAGAACAAAAGACCTTATCATTATAGACGATATTCAGTTCTTCGCAAAAAAAGACAAGAGCATGGAAGAGCTTTTCCATATCTTCAATTATATATACAACAGCGGCGGACAGATAGTTCTTACCTCCGATTTCCACCCTAACGAGATACATGAACTTGACGACAGGCTCAAGTCCAGATTTAAAATGGGTCTTATTACCGATGTCAGACCGCCGGACCTTGAAACAAGGGCCGCAATAATAAGACTTAAAGCGGAAGAGATAAATTTCACTCTGGAAGATGATATAGTAATGTTCATCGCCAACAATATCAACACGAATGTCCGTGATCTTGAAGGAGCCGTAAAAAAACTGTATTTCTATTATTCTCATTTCAATAAAGAGATCTCAATAAACAAAGCAAAAGAAATACTGAAAGAACTTATCACTTCCAAAAAGTCGTCCCTGAATATTGATAAGATCCAGGATATCGTATCTGAATTTTTCTCTATACCTAAAGACCTTCTGATAAAGAAAACGCGTACAAAAGAGGTAGCAGAGGCAAGAGCGGTTGCAATGTATCTTTGCACAACTCAGCTGAAATCAACAACGACAAGTATCGGCGTTCATTTCGGCAACAGGGAGCATAGTACGGTTTCCCACGCCGCCGCAAAAATACAGAAAAAATTAAGCGCTAAAGATCCGGAAACTACAAAAATGATAGATGAAATTCTGAATGTGATCAACTTATCCACTTGTTAACATACGTGGTTTGTGAATAAGAATTTTAGGGGTTTATGAACATTGAAAACGGAAGATATGAACAGTATAAATAAAAAATATAAACATGTATCTCCAAAAATAAACGGTATTTTCAACACTGCTCACATATCGACAGAGCTAATACTAATAATAGGTTTGTTTATAATAAATTAACTCTTAAAAGAAGGAGAAGGGGAATGATATTTTCCACACTCAAATCAAATCTTATGAATCAGCTTTCGCTGATCAATCCGATACTTCCGTCACACAGTGCAAAACCTATAACGGAATGTATCATTCTTTCGCTGCAGGACAATGAACTCACCGTAACGGCGACAGACATTTCTGTGACACTTGTTAATAAAGTGGAAGTGAACGGTGTGGAGAACGGAACTGTAGTGGTGCAGGGAAAAAAATTCATCAACGTCGTGATAAGCCTTCCGGATGTAGTTCTTACAGTTAAAAAAGACGGCGGAATGGTAAAGAGCATATCGAATAATATCAAATTCGAGCTGGCGGTAACAGAGGATTATGAGGATTTCCCTGCAACACCCAAAAGTCTTTCCGGAAATTTCATCGCCATTGATACACTTAAACTTAAAACATACATTGAAAAGACCGTGTTCACTGTATCGCCTGACCAGTTAAGAGCTGTATTGACCGGGGTTCTGTTCTCGATAAAACTTAATCAGCTGACAATGGTGGCTACCGATAGTGTAAGACTTGTAAAACTGGACGACAAGAGCGTAAGGTATGAAGGGGAAGATACAGATATGATACTTCCGGCTAAATCTCTCCAGATAGTTTCAAATGCTATCGATAAGAATGAGGAGTGTGTGATCTACTTTGAAGAGAATTATGTAGAGTTCAGATTCGGGTCGGTAGTGATCTTCTCAAGACTTATAAACGGAAAATATCCGGCTTACCAGGCTATAATACCCGCAAATAATCAGCTTAAGGCAAAATTTGATAAATCATCAACTATTTCGGCACTTGGAAGGGTTTCGTTAGCTTGTAATCCCGTAACAAAACTCATAAAATTCAATTTTGATAAAGGGCAGCTTCTGATAAACACGGAAGACAGTAATTCTTCATCAAAAGCCGAAGAGAGTATTCCTATGGATTATTCGGGAGAGAAACTGCTGATAGGTTTTAATTCTTCAAAGATCATAGAACTTCTTAAAAATCTCAATACGGATATGGTTTTAATGGAGATCAATAACGGTAAAAAACCGGTTATTATAAAACCGTTCGAATCTGCGGAATCTTATGAATTAATGATGCTTCTCATGCCTTCGTCCGTAGATAATTCTTAAGGACGCTGAAATAGATGAAACTCAAAAAGATACAGCTTAAGAATTTCAGAAATTACGAAACGCTGGAACTGGAATTTTCTAAAAATATCATATGTTTCACGGGCCTCAACGGTCAGGGTAAAACAAATATTGCAGAAGCTGTTTCGGTGCTTGGTCTACTTTCGAGTTTCAGGACCGTGAG
>JAQVNT010000277.1 GCA_028702975.1 Candidatus Delongbacteria bacterium | reverse complement strand
TACAAAACTTCAGCTTGCAATACTTAAAAGGTCTGCCGCCTATGTCAGAAAGGGAGGATACATCGTATATTCGACCTGCTCGATATTCAAGGAAGAGAATATGGATATCGTGAACGCGTTTCTTGAATTCGATCCCGATTTTGTGATCGATCCGGTAAATGATCCGAACCTTGAGCCTTTCAGGAATCCCGACGGCAGTTATTCCGTCATTCCCGGCGTGCACGGGCACGAAGGTGCTTTTGCTGTCAGGCTTAAGAGGGTGAGGTAATTCCTTCTTACTTTCTTTTGAGCGTCCAAAATGAAAGTAAGCAAAGAAAAGACGCCCGTGCAAAAAGTGCTTTTCAGAGCTTTTTAACATCTATCCGGACTAAATAATATCGCAAGAAATAATAAAGATCTAAGCTGTCAGCTGATTCCATACCGCTTTATCTGAAAAGATTTTGCGCGGGGAAAAGATATGAGGAATGGGATTTAACAAGGATATTATTTTGAATCTTTTTTAGGCGGTTCGAATGTGATTGCGAATTTAAATACAATTGAAACATTTTCGTTCTGTCTCATTGCAGGTATGAATATAACTGATTTCAATGCATTCTTAGCTTCATTGCCGAGATTAAAATTCGGTGGTTTTTCAAATAATGTAGTAATATTTACTGGAACACCAGTTTTATCACAAATAATTTCAAGAATAACTTTACCTTTGATATGCTTTGGAATTATATTATTAACATATAATGACTCAATGCAATTAGTAATTTTTTCCTTTTGATTTTCATTTAAGACAGGCGGAGTAACTCCTATTGGGTAGAATCCAAAGATATTGCCACCATAAACAGTTCTTAGGCTGTCATAACTTGCGAGCAATTTCAAAGAATCCTGTGCTAATGCAGAAAAAGATAATAGAAAAAGAGTTGCAACTAATATTTTCAGATTTATATCTTTCATGGAAGTAAAGAGCTGATCTCTTTTTCAAGCATTGGAAGATCTTTTATAACAATTGCCCAGATTATTTCCTCAGAAACTGAATCGTAACCATGAATTATTCTGTTGCGGGTGTCAACTATCTTCTGAGCTTTAGTAATGGGTAAATCCGGCTGAACTTTAAGGATGCGGTTCATTGCTTCGCCGATGATCTCAATGTTCCTTTCGATCGCCCTTTTAGTTTTTATATCCTTTTGAAACTCGAAGAAATCTTTCTTTTCCGAGAGAAATGATTTGATCTCTGTAATCGCCTGTTTTATGTCTTCGAGCCAGGTCCTGACTTCTTCATTTTGCATAGATGGCTACTTTGCTCTGTTCGATCTGATTGAGCAGGTAAGGGTTTTTTATAGCTTTTTTTTCGAGTAGGTCAATATGTCGTTTCAGCAGCGTTTTAAGTTCGTTTTTGAGATTAAAATAATGATCGGCATATTCAATCGGGTCGGTATCGAGAAGCTCCACCATAAAGTCAATATCGCTTTGATCGGTAAAATTACCTTTAGCGAACGATCCGAAAAGGTATAAAGATTTGACCCGATTATTTTCGCAGAGTGCTCTGATACGCTCAATATATTTTTTAAGTTCTTCCATACAGTTAATTTAATAATTTAAACGGTCAATGTCAAATATTCATAAAGGAAATATCGTCTCGAAGTATGCGAACAGGCACGGAATAAAGTAAATCAATAAGCGTCTTTTCGTTTGCTTAATGCGGTAATGTAAATGATTTTTTCAGAGTCATCAATTTCGAAGAATAAACGATAAGTTCCGATCCTGTAACGCCATGTTTCCGGCGAAAAATCCCTGAGTTTTTTGATGTTGAGGCCGAAATAAGGATTTTCTGCGATTTGTTTATACACATACTCGCGGATCTTTTTAGATATCTTCACTTTAGCTGAAGGCGGTAGATTTTCTATGTTAGAGATAAACTGATCTGTCTCAAATATTCTAAAGTTCGACAAAGCGGCCCCGCTTGTTCTTTGCGTCCGAACTTCCTTTTTTCAGCTTTTTCATAAGCTCCGCGTCGTTAAGAATGTTGTTCATTTCAAACTCGTCAGAGTATTCGATCTCATTGATGTATTTAAGAGCAGCAGTTTCTATGAAGTTGGAAAGAGACCTGTTTTCGAGACTGGCGAACTTCATCAGTTTCTCAAGTACAGTTTCATCTATTCTCATCGTGATCGTCTTTGACATTCTGTTTCTCCTTTTGTTGTATTTACAATGTAATACAAAACGATGCAAATGTCAACAGTTCTTTTACAGTAGCTGATCGATCTTATCTATATGATAATCGGCGATGAGCTTTCTCGGCTCTATATGTTCCGGCCAGAGGTCTTTTATGAATTCGGAAGTAAAACAGGCGGCGATCCCCGCATTTTTGGCACCGGTCAGTTCGTCCGACCCGCCGTCCCCGATGAACAGGCACTCCTCGTGAGCATATCCGGAAAGCTTTACAGCATGGTCATAGATCTCTCTTTCGGGCTTTAAATAGCCGGTATGGCAGGAAAAAACGGCATGGTCGAAATGTTCAGCTAAGGGAGAGTGTTCCCAGCTTTGGACTTCACACACATCGGCATTGCTCAAAAGGATTATCATTTTACCTCTGCGCTTAAGTTCCTTTATCGTTTCAACGGTGTGAGGCAGAATATTCTTCAGGCTGTATGAAAAGCGGTCGTAACGGCTTTGAGCAAGCTCGCATATCTGTTCGTCTGTCAGGCTCATGTCAAGCTTGTCTGTAATATCCCTTATGATCCCTATCGGATCTTTGATGTGTCCTCTCGCCCTTCTTTCATGGTCGGTAAAAAGAGCATCGAGCCATTTCTCTCTCGAAACGCCGATTATTTCGTGAGAATTCCTTCCCGGAACATTTGAATGATGAATCGATGAAAGCGTGTGGAAAAGGTCGAATATCAGGACTTT
>JAQVNT010000028.1 GCA_028702975.1 Candidatus Delongbacteria bacterium | reverse complement strand
GAGTATCCTGTGTTTCCTGCCCTGAAGTCGCTTCCATAAGATTCCTCGCAAAATAATCACCGTTCGCCCCCGGAAGGAATCTTACAACTCTATTTTTATCTTCGGTATCAACATAAACGGAGCGTTCTGTTATGGATAGTATCTTTCCCAAATACTCGTCTCCTGTTCTGGTGTTACCGGTTGACTGATTCGTTCCGGAAATGACCTGTTTCTGTACCTTTTTCCCGATAGCTATCTTATCTCCGGCTTTAAATTCCTGTGTTTTACCGTTTATACTGAATCTGGCTTTGCCGTCAAAAAAGAGAGCGAAAGAAACAACATCTCTTGTGTAAAGTTCAAGCCCAGATGTGTTTATCCATGAATATTTTATCTGCGGAGTGTCGTTTTGTTCATTTACAACTTCAACCTTCTTCTTTTCGATGATCTTAAAATTGTATATGTCTCTTGTAAATTTTTTCTCGGATTGCGAAAATTTGGTTATTATCGTGTCTGTGATAAGCACACTGTCTTTACTCAGTTTATATGAATCCCCAATATTCTGCGAATCCACCTCCGGCTTAAGAGTCAACAATAAGTAACTCAGAATAAACAAGGATATAATTGAAATCGCTATGACTGCTATTTGTTCTTTTGAATAATTCTTCATTTTAGAAGGAATCCCTCACTTTTATAAGTACTTTACGAATTCAAGCCTTATCTCACAACTGACGGTGGCTTTCATATTGAATTCATCGAATTCGTCTTTATTAGATTCAGCCTGAGACTTGCCTAGTACCGGCCTGTTCCTGTTCAATCTCAAGTATTTAATGTTTATTACATGATCACTCGTTTCAATCCGGCGTATTAAGTCAATAACATTCTCGTATTCTGTCTGGAAATCCAAAAACACTAAAAAAGATGATGTCCCTGATCTGACATCTTTCAGTTCATTCGGGTCCTGGTTGATCTTATTCGCCTCATATTTGATTTGTGATTCCTTAAGCATACCTTCCACAACACCAAGAAGTTCGACGATAACATCCCCATAAGAATTAGTTCCTCTTTTATTTTTTTCATAAAGGGAATCGATTCTGGAAATATTATTTTGAATAAAAACATCTCTGTTATATTTTTCTGTCAGGATCTTATTCTCTGAGGCTATAGAGCTTGTCTCATCGATTGTATCAGCCAGAATAAAATATCTGTAAACTATCCCGATCGTCAACAGAAATAACGGCGTTATTATATAGACCAGATTCTTTTTCATCTCTTTTTCCCTTTTGCCAAATTATATTCTTTTTTAGGGAATTCTAGACTCAGAACGAACATCCAGTAAGTATAGTCTTCAAACTGTTTTTTGATATCAGGACCCTTTGCTAATTTTAAATTGTTTTTTTCACAAAGCCCCATTTTTATCATTTTTTCCTCAACTTGATCTTTGAATGATACCATCCACGACATAAGCTGTGATTTCACATTAGAGCTTCTTGAAATAAAAGTGACTTCAAGATAATCGCCATCATATTGGAAATTGTTTATCAAAACTGTGGAATCCATCGAAGACTCAACGGTGTTAATTACATCTGAAATTTTCGTTCTTTTAGCCATAGAATTATACATGTTTTGAGACAGCTTATAGCTAAAATACTCCCCTGACCTCAAGATATTGATCTTATCATTTATTTGCTGACGATTTTCTTTTGCGATCCTGTTGTCGGTATTAACGCTTAGCCCAAAAAGATACAACAAGCCAAGCAGAAGCACCATTGCCGAAGCGAAGCATAAAAAAAGCATTCTGATGAAACTTTCTCTCTTCCTGGTCTCGATCTTTTCCTGATTTATTTTGCTTAAAAAATTAAATTTATACATGGTTATCCACAACCCTGAATTTATTCATATCTTAATGCGAGTCCGATCGCAACATACGCAACACTTTCTTTTTCTTTTGCATATTCAATGACGCTTGAATCCCCGACAAAAAATCCTGATATATCCAGATTCTCGCAAGGAATATCTGTGTTCTTGTTAATGAATTGCGCGAACTTATTCATCTCAAGAGCTTTTCCTGTTATATAAATCTTGGACGGTATTTTATTCTGATTTTGCTGAGCGTAATACTGGAATGTTTTTTGTATCTCTCTCAGCAGCTTCATCCTGATCTCTTTTTTAACTGAAAAATGCTGATTAAGGTTCTCTGTCGTTTCCTGTTCGAATGCATTAGTAATGTAATCATAGAAATTTCTGTTCTTTAACATTTCCTCGGTTTCAGCAATGGAAATATCCCTGTTCCTCTGAAGCGTCTTTTTAAAAGTATTGTAGGTAAAATCAATATTCCTGATGTAAAGCTCTTCGTTACCGCTTGGAATGATCATAATATGGGAATAATCATTACCGATATCCATTACACATGAAACATTGCCTTTTGGAGGTCTGACTGACTCGTTATAGAGATTCACTATTGCTATTTTATCGACATCCATGATCTGACATTCTATACCGGTTATCGCAAGCATAGCTTGAATAGAAAAAAAAGTACTGCCGTCTGAAACTGCGGCAAGAATATCATGATTCATACCGTCGGAATTTAAAATTATGTATTCATAGCGGCTCATCGCGTCGAAAGGGGATTTTAATATTGAAGGAAGGTCTTTTTCGATGTTTTCTACAGGAGTATTTTGTACATAGACCTGTTTTACAATAACATTAGTGCCGTTAAGAGATGTCACGATAAGCGGATCGTTCCTTGCGACACCTGCTCTGACAAAAGCCTTTTCGACAGCATCTATCTGAAGTTCTTTTATTACCTGTTCGGGGTCTTTCTTGTCCTTAAGTATATTCTCCTCGGTAATTTGAGGCGGTTCGATAGGGAAAACCTGGAGATTGGTCAACCTGTAATTTATACCGTCAAATTCCGTTTGGGCAAAAACCACATTGTCTTTTGTAATGTGCAGAGCGTTAACCCTGCCCTTTTTTGAAGATGAATGAGTTGAAGAGCTCTTTTCTTTACTTACGCCTTTCGTTGATTTTTCTATTATTTTCAGATCTTCGCCGATGTCTGCCGGTCTGGAAGAAGGTGACTGCATATTCGGAGCTTCAGAAAATATATTTCTTCCAATGCTTTTTGGAGCTGAATCTCTTTTCTTTAATGCAGGATCCGGTTGATTTTTACCTGTTTTTTCTTTAAAAAAATCGGGCTGATTTTCAGCGAAAATGTTTCTTCCTATACTTTTAGATTCTTTGCTCGAATCATTTGCCATAATTCTTCATCCCCGGACGTAATTATCTGCTGTCAACTTCATTAGCAAGTTTAAAATAATCCTGAGCGCCCCATGAATCAGGTGCGTACTCGAATATCGTTTTCATGAAACTCGGTGCTTCTTTGAGGCTCACATCCTCTCTTATGTACGTGTTAAAAAGTTTCTCTCTGAAAAAGTCTTTTAATATCGCGACTGTTTCAAGAGATATCTTTCTTTTTTCATTGTAATAGACCGGAAGGACACCAAGAATATCCAGATTTTTGTTGTATGACTTGCTGACACTGTCGATCATACCGAGTATCTGGTTGGCTCCTATCTGAGACAGAAAATCCATCGATATCGGAATTACAACTTCATCGCAATAAGTCAGAACATTAACATTGATCAGGTTGATGGAAGGTGCGCAGTCCACTATGACATAATCGACTCCCTCAAGATGAGAAAGATTTTTCTTCAGCTTGAATTCCTTGCCCCATGACTTTGTCAGCTTTACTTCGGTATCGACAAGATATTTACCGCCGGAGGTGATCACATGAAGTTTCTCGCGAACCTTAATTATTGAAGCTCTTCTCTTCAATAACAGATCGCACAGTGTTTTTTCAGGATTAACGTTGAATACGATCCCGATGGTATTCTGAGGGTCACTGTCTATCAACAGAACACTTCTGCCCATCAATGCCAGACCGTGGGCAAGGTTTATCGAGGTGGTCGTTTTTCCTGTCCCGCCTTTAGATGATAAAATAGCAATTTTACGCATAATCAAACCTGTAACTTAATGTTTTAACCTTTATTGCATCAATATAAAGCATTTCATTCTTTTTTGTCAAGCAAATTATTTCGCTGTTTAACTTTATAATTCACACCTCTTTTAATTGCTCCTTCACCGATGCACTACATAAATATGCGTTAATAATACGCCAATTACAACAAAAAAATCAGATTTTTATATCTTCGAATTCTTTTTTGCAATTCGGGCACACATATTTAACTGAAGAAGTTTTCTGATCAGTTACTTCTTCCAGTATTCCGTATCCGCATGAAGGACATTTTTTTTCGACCGGTTTGTTCCATGATGCAAATGTGCATTTAGGAAAATTCGAACATCCGTAGAACAACCTTCCTTTTTTTGTCGTTTTGTCTTTTATCGTTCCGTCACAACCTTCTACCGGACACTTGATACTGATGTGCTCAGCATGGATATATTTGCACTTCGGATACATGTCGCACGCAATAAATTTTCTTCCGAATCTGCCTGTCCTTTCTACAAGAGTACCCTTTCCGCATTTGGGGCATTTTCCGAATTCTTTCTTCGGTGCAGTTTTTACAGAACCGTCCTTTTTGGACTCTGATCCGCCTTCTGACTGATCGAGTGAAGCGGTGTATTTGCACGCCGGGAAATTACTGCACGCAATAAATTTACCGTTCTTTCCCCATTTAAAAATAAGCGAACCTTTTCCGCACCTCGGGCAGATACCTCCCGCAGGAAGTTCGGTGGTTTTTTTGATCTCGTTGGTTTTCTTTGAAACTGCCTCAAGAGTTTTTTCAAAAGGTTTGTAGAATTTATTAAGGATTTCCAGCATTCCGGCCTCACCGTATTCTATTTTATCAAGGCTGGCTTCCATTTTTTTTGTAAATTTGATATTGAAAATCTCACCAAAATTATCTACAAGTATATTGTTCACGAGGTTACCGAGTTCAGTTGAAATAAGTTTCTTTTCAGATTTCTCAATGTATTTCTGATAAATGAGCCTGTCAATTATAGTAGCGTACGTTGAAGGTCTTCCTATCTCCTGCTCTTCAAGCTCCTTAGTCAGGGAGGCTTCATTAAACCTTGCAGGCGGTTTTGTAAAATGCTCTTCTGATTCGACTTCGTTCAAAGTAACCATCATACCGACATCGATTTTCTTGGGCAGCTTTGTGTTAGAATCTTCGTCTTCTTTATCAACGCCGAAATCACTGTCGACAAATACCTGCTGATATCCTTTAAATATATTTTTTCTGGCTGAGATCCTGAATTTGAATTTTGACGATCCGATGTCAATTACTGTCTGCTCGAATAAAGCCTCTTTCATTTGTGTAGCCACAAATCTGGTCCAGATCAGCTGGTATAACCTGAACTGTTCTTTTGAAAGATAGGGCTGAAGCTTTTTCGGCTCAAGATTTATATCCGCCGGTCGGATAGCTTCGTGCGCGTCCTGAATATTCTTTTTCGATTTATATTTTCTTGCGCTTGGAGTAACAAAGTCGACTCCGAATTTTTTGCTTATATAGTCCCTGACTTCATCAACCGCATCATTGGAAACTCTTGTAGAATCAGTTCTCATATAGGTTATAAGACCCACGACGCCCCTGGTTCCGAGTTCTATACCTTCGTACAGATTCTGTGCTATCTGCATAGTTTTCTTTGAAGAAAAACCCAGCCTGTTCACACTTGCCTGCAGGAGAGTGGATGTTATAAAAGGCGCCATCGGCGATTTTTTAACCTTTGTCTTGTTTATATTAAGAACAGAGTATTTTGATTTCCTGATATCGGTGATTATTTTTTCAGCTTCGGATTTATTGGCAAGTCTGAAATCCTTATCATCTATTTTGACTAGGTCGGCATAGAATTGTTCCTTCGAAGTCGAGAACTCTGCTTTTACAGTCCAGTATTCTTCCGGAACAAAGCCGTTTACATCTTTGTCTCTTTCGCAAATTATCCTTAAAGCAACGGACTGAACCCTTCCCGCGCTGAGACCGTTCGAGATCGCTTTCCAAAGGAAAGGGCTTATTTTATACCCTACAAGCCTGTCCATAATTCGCCTCGACTGCTGGGCGTCCACCAGGTTTTTGTCTATAGTTCCTTCATTCTTTAAACCTGCTTCAATACCTTTTTTTGTGATTTCGTTGAAAGTAACCCTGACAATTCTGCCCTCTGCTTCTTTAAGCCTGTTGCTTATATGCCATCCGATAGCCTCACCTTCGCGATCGGGGTCGGTTGCTATCAGAATTTTATCGCTTTCTTTCGCCATAGTCTCTATTTTCTTCATGATCTTGCTCGCCTGACCCGCATTGTCTATGATCTTATATGTCGGTTTAAAATCATTTTCTATGTCAACGCCCAGCTCCTTTGGAGGAAGGTCTATAACATGCCCGTTACTCGCGATTACATTATAAGAATTCCCGAGATATTTGCTGACGGCTTTTACTTTTCCCGGTGATTCCAGTATGACAAGATTCTTACCCATTTTTTTATTTCCCTAGATTGAATTAAATTTTTTCTGCGCCGTGACAGTTTTTATATTTTTTACCGCTCCCGCACGGGCAGGGATCGTTCCTTCCAACTTTTTCGGTTAAGTTCTTTACGGTTCTCTGTTTGGCTGCTGCAGATCCTTGAGCCTGAGCCTTAAGGCTGTTTAGACGATCCTGCTCTTTCCTTCTGTTCTGCTCCTCCTGACTGATCTCGACTTCGATCCTTGCCTTAAAGATAAATTCGAGGGTCTGCTGATTCAGCGTGAAAAGCATTTCCTTGAACGATTCGAAGGACCTTCTTTTATACTCGATAAGAGGATCTTTCTGGGCATGTGCCATCAATGATATCCCGCTACGGAGATCATCGTCCTCACGCAAATGCTCCTGCCAGTTGATGTCAATTATTTTTACGATCGCTATTCTGGAAAGAATATCCATCATCCTTTCACCGATGACCGATCTCTTTTTATTGAATTTATCAAGCGAAAGGCTCAGAAGTTTATCATAGAGGTCTTCTGCCGTATTGATCACAGATATATCCTGATCGAATTTGATCAGCATGGTTTTCATGAGGTTTTTATCAATATACTCCCAGTCCCAGTTCTCAGGTGATCTGGAATTCGAACATGCGTTAAATATTATCTCTTTGACGAAATCTTCAAGCACTTCATTTACTTCCTTGAACATGCCTTCGTCGGGATCTACGCCGTATTCCTTTGCGAATGGTACGACCTTCCCTTCACTCACGGCTCCCTTTATCAGCGCAGCCCTTCTCCTCCTGTATATCACATCCCTCTTCTTGTTCATAACATCGTCGTACTGGATAATATGTTTTCGCATTGAGAAATTATGCATTTCGACCCTTTTCTGCGCTCTTTCGATCGATTTGGTTATCCAGGGATGTGCTATGGGTTCGCCTTCGCTCCTTCCGAACTTGTCCATTATTCCGGAAATTCTTTCAGAGCCAAATATCCTCATTAAATTATCTTCCAGCGAAACATAGAACCTTGACGATCCGGGATCGCCCTGCCTTCCTGCTCTTCCTCTGAGCTGCCTGTCTATCCTTCTTGAATCGTGCCTTTCACAGCCGATGATCGCAAGCCCGTCCTTGTCTTTCACACCGGTACCCAGCTTGATATCAGTACCTCGACCTGCCATGTTCGTAGCTATCGTGATCGTCCCTGACTCTCCGGCATCCTTAATGATCTGGGCCTCGCGTGCATGATTTTTCGCGTTGAGCAGATTATGAGGTATCCTTCTCATATCAAGAAGCCTGTGCATTATCTCGCTGACTTCCACATCGGGGGTACCGAGCAGTACCGGCCGGCCTTCACTTCTTAAGGCGGCAACATCGTTAATTATAGCATTGTACTTTTCTTTCTTGGTCATGTAGATGTAGTCCTGCTGATCATTCCTGATGACAGGGACATTTGTGGGTATAACCGAGACTATGAGATTGTATATCTCGAAGAACTCGTTCTCTTCGGTGATCGCCGTACCGGTCATACCGCTGAGTTTTTTATACATCCTGAAATAGTTCTGGTATGTTATGGCCGCCACTGTCTGGGTGTCCTCTCCGACCTTAACACCCTCTTTGGCTTCGATCGCCTGATGCATGCCGTTGCTGAATCTGCTGTCGTATTTTAGCCTGCCTGTGGACTGGTCAACGATTATGACCCTGCCGTCCTGAACTACATACTCGACATCTTTTTCAAAGAGAGAATACGCGCGGAGAAGCTGATTCATAGTGTGTATCTTATCGCTTTTCTCGGCATATTCGGTATGAAGTTTTTCTATTATTTCTTCTTTTTCCTTGTCCGGAAGTTCCATCGATTCGATATTCTGTATCTCAGTAGCAAGATCTGGAATAACGAACATGTTTTTGTCGGAACCGCCTTTCGTTAACAGATCATGTCCGTTCTTGAATATGTCAACAGTATTTGATCTTTCTTCGATCGTATAGTAAAGATCTTCTGTTATGCTGCTGAATATCTTGTCTCTCAATAATTCATTTTCGAGTTTATTTACATTTGTTTTCACTGAAGGTATCGTCAGCAGTTTTAGAAGCTTTTTATTTTTAGGAGTAGCTTTAGAAGCTTTGAGGACAAGCGTAAGCGCTTTTCTATCCTCAGGATCTTTTTCTATAGCCTTTTCAGCTTCACTCAGCCATTCATTGACCATTTTCGTCTGTTCTCTGACAAGCTCGAACACCTTTGGTTTAAGCATATCGAACCTTTGATTGTCGGATTTAGGCACGGCACCGGAAATTATAAGCGGTACTCTCGCTTCGTCTATCAGGATCGAATCCACCTCGTCTATCAGGCAGTAATTGAATCCCCTCTGTACCATATCCTCTATGTCGATCACCATGTTATCCCTTAGGTAATCGAACCCGAATTCATGATTTACACCGTAAAGGATATCCTTTCCGTACTCCTTTTTTCTTTTTTCACGATCTTGTGTTTCAGATGTTATAACGCCGACCGTCATTCCCAGAAATTCCAGCACATAACCCATCCACTCTCTGTCCCTTTTGGCCAGGTAGTCATTCACTGTTACAATATGTACACCTTTACCTGAGAGCGCGTTAAGATATGAAGGGAAAAGCGCTACGAGTGTTTTACCTTCTCCGGTTGCCATTTCGGCTATTTTTCCTTCGGCAAGAACCACGGCGCCCATAAGCTGAACATCGTACGGGATCATGTTCCATTCCTGCATTCTTCCGTCGATCATCCACGATCTGCCGACCATTCTCCTGCAGGCTTCTTTTACAAGCCCGAAAGCTTCGGGAAGAATGTCGTTCTCTGTTTCCCCGGATTTTAAGCGTTCTCTAAACTCGGATGTTTTCAGCTTAATACCGTCATCCGAAAGAGTTTTATATTTTTCGTACCATGAATTTATATTTTCTACTATCGGCCTTAACCTTTTTACCTCTCTATCCTGCTTTGTACCGAATAACTTATTCAACAAAAATGATAACATCTGTTCCCTGTTCTTTTATATTTATCTTCCGACCATCAGTCTCTCGCCGAGAAATTCATTCAATCCGGCTTTGACCACCTTCTTATATACTGACTTTATGTCGTATTCGACCCTTTTCAGTTCATACTCACTCTCTTCCGTGTCCCATATAATAAAACTGGCTTTAGGATTTCCGTCCCTCGGCTGACCTACGGAGCCTACATTAACGATAAGCCTGTTGTCAACAGATCTGAACATTTCCGGTCTGTGAGAGTGACCGATAAAGCATACCGATTCCGTAAAATAATTGAAGTGTTTCTCTGCGCTATGCTGCGTAAGAATATAATTCCAGTCTTCAGGAATAAGCGGTGTGGAATGAACGAAAAGCAGGTCGTGTTCGCTTATCTTCAGAGGGAGATTCAGCAAATATTCATAATTCTCATCGTTTATCATCCTTCTCGTCCACTCGGTAGATTCTCTTGCATACGAATTAAAAAGCATCATGTCAGTCTGATTTATGACTGCGCTGTCATGGTTTCCAACAACGACTTTATCAGTAACTCCTTTTACAAGATCGATACATTCATTGGGGCTCGGACCGTAACCTACAATATCGCCGAGGCAGTAGATTTTGTCGGCCTTTTCTTTTTCTATATCTTTGAGTACGGCCTCAAGTGCTTCCTGATTGGAGTGAATGTCTGATATCACAGCTATTTTCATAGACCATCCGCCTTAATTATCAGTTTTTCTGATCTCGTTCTTAAGTTTGTTCAGTATTCCGTTTATAAACACATTACTTTTTTCTGTACTGTACTTTTTTCCAAGCTCAATAGCCTCATTGATCACAACTTTTGGAGGTATGTCATCAAAATATTTTAGCTCGACTATGCCCATCCTGAGAATTATCTTATCGATGATAGATATTCTGGTGAAATCCCAGTTCTCCAGATTGGATATTATGCTTTTATCTATCATGTCAATGTTCCCGAAATAAGACGAAACATAATTTCTGAAGAACTTCAGATTCTCGCTGTTGTCAGAAAATGTATTATCCTGTTTTTTGTCGTCCCGTATGCCCATTTCAGCCATAATATCCGATGCTTTCGTAAAAAATCCGTCGTGCACATTGTTATTGTCCATGTCCTCAAATGTCATCGTTACCGTTTCTTTCGTATATGGGAGACTGAACTCTATTGCGTCTTCATTCTCAAGCTTGATGATCTTCACGCTGTCGAATATCTCTTTAATGGACTCGCGGAGGTTTTCCAGTTTATCTTCCTTTCTGATGTCCGATACTTCTTTCAGAAACTTCTTAAGTTCGTCATCCGGTATTTTGTTCCGGGGGTCTTTAAATTCCATGCTGTAGAAGAACATCAGCAGGTTTTCCCTTGTATTTCTACGGTTTGAAAGAAGGTTTGAAGACATAATTTTTTATTCCGCTTTTTGGTTTGTTAAAATCTCTTCTCTCGCAAGTCTGTCGCATTCCTCGTTGTATAAATTCCCGTCATGCCCTTTGACCCAGTTGAAAACCACTTTGTGCGATCTGATCATTTCCGATATTGTTTTCCAAAGAGGAATATTCTTTACTTCTTTCTTCGCACTCGTCTTCCATCCGTTCTTTTCCCAGCCTGTAAGCCATTTTGTCGCAGAATCAGTCAGATATTTTGAATCAGTATACAGATCAACTTCGCATTTTTCCTTCAAAAGCTTCATTCCTTCGATAAATGCCGTAAGTTCCATTATGTTGTTCGTTGTCATGCTGCTGTATCCCGATACTTTTTTTATTTTTTCTCCGTAGATGAGTACAACTCCCCAACCTCCCGGTCCGGGATTCTTACTACAGGCTCCGTCAGTGTACATCGTCACTTTTTTCATTCTGTTTAGCGAACCTCCTTTTCAGAGACAGTAAAATTATATCATTCCGTTCAAATTTGCAAAAAATATTTTGACTATTTTTATGGTATTAACCGAAAAAAAATAAAATTCTGCTGTATTATTGGAAATCTTTTTCTTAATTTCCCACCAGTGTTAAGTTAGGAGACGAAAAATATGATCAAAGGACTTTATACAGCAATAGTTACTCCGTTCAAGAAAAATGGGGGTATCGATTATGACAGCCTTAAAAAATTTCTCAAATTCCAGTCCCTGTCAGGAGTAACCGGAGTAGTTCCGGGAGGGACTACCGGCGAAAATCCGGCTTTTTCTGACGAAGAATACCGGCAACTTTACGCTTTTGTCTGCAAACAGGCGTATGATTCAGGAATGAAAGTTA
>JAQVNT010000276.1 GCA_028702975.1 Candidatus Delongbacteria bacterium | reverse complement strand
ATGAAGTTCAGTAGTTCTCAGTAGCTCTTTACGAACGGTCTCCCCTGCCCCGCCCTCGAATAGTACATTATCCGGCAGAACAACCGCAGCCTTCCCGGTCGCTTTTAAAAGAGTTTTTATATGCTGTAAAAAATTAAGCTGTTTATTCGAAGTTGTCGCCCAGAAATCCTGCCTGTTGTAAACAAGATTTTCTTTTTCCTGCTCTCCTTCTTCGTTCGTAAAAGTCATACTGCTCTTTTTACCGAACGGCGGATTTGTAAGAACATAGTCGTACCTTTTACCTTCGTCGGAGATCAGCGCGTCAGCAGATGAAATATGAGTCTCTCCTCCGATCTCGCCTATATTGTGAAGAAACATATTCATAAGGCAAAGCCTTCTCGTGTTGGCTACAATCTCATTCCCGTGAAAAGTATCATTCTTGAGAAATTCCTTTTCATCGCGGTTCAGGTCGAAATGATTCACTATATAATCATAGAAAGCAAGAAAAAACCTCCCGTTCCGGAAGCAGGATCGCACATAGGCTTTGACGGCTCAGGCTTAACACATTCCACCATCGTCCTGATCAGCGGTCTCGGAGTAAAATACTGACCTGCGCCGCTCTTGGTATCCTCAGCATTCTTTTCAAGAAGCCCTTCGTAAATCCTGCCTTTTAGATCAGAGCCCATCACGCTCCATTCCTCTTTGTCGATCATATCAATGATCTTAAAAAGTTTTGCCGGATCCTGAATTTTATTCTGGGATTTTGTAAATATCTGCCCGAGAGTACCCTTAGCCTGAGAAAGCTCTTTTAAAGTTTTGTTATAGTGAATTTCAAGCTCAGACCCTTTCATGCTTTTAAGATCTTCCCAGCCATAACCTGCAGGAACATTTATCGGTCTGCTGTAAGGCGGCTTTGAAAGTTCATCCACCATCTTTAAAAACAGCAGATAAGTCAGCTGCTCAAGATAGTCGCCGTAGCTCACACCATCATCACGAAGAACATTCGCGAAGCTCCAGACCTTTGATATTATGCTTGATTCATTCATTTGTTTTCACCTGATTTAGATTTATTTCTGAATCTGTTGTTCAATTCTTTAATGCTTGAGATCAAATCGCTGAAATTCTTTGATTCTCCAAAAATCATACTCTCACGCATAGCTATATAATCCGCTTCCCATTTCTTTATCACATTTTGAGGCGGAACAAAATCAATTTTATCCGGATAGTGAGTTGAATAGTCTATACCCCGTATATTGTTGAATTTTTCTCTGTGTTTTATGATTGCTTCGTAAAGTTCGATATCTTCTATAGCTGCCAATCCGTGAACTGTGTCTTTTAATCTGTCAAGATCATAAAGATGCCTGCTAAGTCTGTTTACGCGAATTTTATCTTCCGGTTTTTGGAATTCCTCATGTAGTAAAAAAGCCTTTTCTAAAAATGTTCTTTTCGGTAATACCGTTGGTATGAAAATCGGTTTATCCGCAAAATCTTTTTCTGAATAAACTGAGGCTATTAAAGAACTGATTTGTCTGATTTCAGTCGGCTCCATTAAAGAACGGGCACCAATTTCAATCAGCACTCTTGAAGGTAAATAATCCGATTTATCAAACAAAGATTTATAGACAAGTTCTAAATTCAAGGGATCAGTGTCGCTATCAGGAACTTCTTGTGCTTTGACTGTAAAATCCGGAATACCAATCTGTCTGATTTTAGACCTTATCATTTCGGTAAATTCGCCAGAAATGAACTTGAATGACGCTTTTCTTAAAATTTTAATTTGATTTTTGCTCAAAGAGTCACCAAATCCAAGTAGTTTTCTGTCAAGAGCAAGATCAATATCCTCAGAAAATCTCTCAATCAAATTCCAACCTTTGCTTAATGATGTACCGCCCTTGAAGATAATATTATCCGAGATTTCTAGCGAGAAAACTATATTAAGAGCAAAAGTTACCCACCAGTCTTTTTCAACAGCTTCGGCCGGTAACCCGACTTGAATTCCTGTCTGAGTAAATATATCCCTTCTGAATTCTTCGTTTAAATCAAACCCTTTCATTACATTCCTTTTTATCTATGTATAAAATCAAAAATCATTTCTCTCATCCATGCGGGAGCTAATTTCAAATCACTATTCAATAATTCCGGTTTTTCCTTTTCTAAAGCATCTTGAATTATTTTCTTTTCTACTGCTGAAATATTTCCTTTACCGATTTTTTTTAAAGCTTGAATGACCAAACCGGTGATATCTCCTTTGGCGGATAAATTCTTTGGAGCAGTTTTCTTAAACTTTATGCTCTTCTTTCCCACTTTGATAGTCCTTGGAGACCCGTCTGTCAGATATACAAAATTTAACGGGATTTGAGTAGAAAGTCCCAATCTGTTCAACGCTAGATCCCCTGTCGGAATAATCCTTGCCCTGTCTCTATCCGCAATTGTTCGGGCTATTTCTTCAATTGACGGATATAAAACACCTAAATTTTCATCAATTTTGGGGTAGAGATAAATTCCATGGGAAAGCCTGATAATAATTTTTTTCTGAGCAAGTCTGGACAATGCTCGGTTTATACTCGCAGAATTACCGGATGCAATAAAATCTTCAGCAAAGTGTATAGTGCCTACTCCGCTTTTCTCGATAATCTTTTTTATTTTGCTTTCTATTTCTAGTCTCATTTTTCTCACCTCGTCCGAAATTTAGCATATTATTCGGACGAAATCAAGCTATTATTTCAATTTTCTATCAATAAACATCATTTCAGACCTAAGCTTTTAGCAACCTGATCAAGCGTAAATACTTCGGCATTACCTTTTTTTACTTCGTCAATTCTTTTATCTGAAATCGTTTCATCGATAGTGTCGAAATAAGCTCCGACAGCTGCGTAAGAGTCCAGATTTTTCAACAAGGACTCATCCAGTCTTAAATTTATCGCTTTTT
>JAQVNT010000275.1 GCA_028702975.1 Candidatus Delongbacteria bacterium | reverse complement strand
TGCTAATAGAGGGACTCGAACCCCCGACCGGCTGATTACAAATCAGCTGCTCTAGCCAACTGAGCTACATTAGCATTTTCGGACTGCAAAGATATGAAAATAAAATTCCGTTGTCAACAGGTTTTTTCTGAATTTTAATTGAATTTATTTCTTTAGAGGTCTGACCGGCTTTTTATAGACTTTTCCTCTGTATCTGACACTTACTTCGGTATCGGTTACAGAAATTATTTCTAACTCATCTTTTGGAGCCAGAATTTTATTTCTTATTACGTTGATATCCGGTTCTGAACCGGTTTTTCTGGCTGAATAAACCAAAGCTTCCACAAAACTTGTGTATTTTTCACCTTTTAAATCAAAATGTTCAGCATTTTTTTTATGATTGATCACAAAAAGAGTAATGGAAGCAAGGATCAAAACCGAGAGAAAAGAATAATATATTTTTTTACCTTGCCCGGAAGATTGATTCGGCAGTGAAACAGATACCGATATTTTGTTAATATTGCCTATGCCGGTTTTAAATTTTTCAAATTCTGTTTTAGATATTGGAATACTGTAAAACCTTTCAAGTTTCCTGATCAAATTCGGATCGTATGATTTTTTTGATGACTGTATGGACATTATCAGATTACGGATCTCATCTTTTTTCTCCTTTTTTTTCTGATCTATTCTGAAACTATCCAGATTCAGATTACTTGAGCTGCCTTTTTTTGCGCTATCCTCAATTTTTTTTTCCAGTTCACGGTTCATCTCATCCCAGCATTCAGCCCAAACATACTCTTTTATAAGAGACATTTCTTTCCTTAGCCTAGCAACAAGCGTTTCCTGCCTGCATTTCAGACATTCACTTATTTCTTTTTCCACGGTAGTAAGCTTTTCAAATCCCTTAGAGAATTCTTCATAAGACTGACTTTCCAGAATTTCGGTCAATTCAGCAATTTGACTTAATATCTTCTTTGCATCGGCAAATCTTATGCTTTTATTTATGCTCTCAAATTCTGAAACCAGCTTATTGTATCTGTTCTGTAATTTAAGATAAATCTTTTCGAATTTGGATAAATTCAAATCAATTGCTTTCTCAATAACAAAGATCATATCAGCGGCCGATGCATAAGACATATATGAATCTGGCGATATCCTGCTTCTGATCCTGTTCAGCATATTGAAAATTGCGATTCTTGCTTCCGTGTCTATAAGTTTGGATTCGACAGAAAAGTCCCTTATGGTATTTGAGGCTCTTTCAAGCAAAACTACCGATCTGCTGTTTTCTTTATAGTTTATTTCTGAAAGAAGATTATCCGCCTCATACAAAACAGGCTTGATTTCCGCCTCGAAAATGGTCAGAGGTTCTATGAAATCCCATTGAACCTTGTTCTTTATGTTCCGCAGCTTATCTGCATTGTTTTTATAATTTTTGTTATATTCCTGAAGATTTCTCAAATAAAGCATAGAGAGTTTTTCAAATTCCGATCTTGCCAATAACACGCCGGAAAAGGAGTCTCCGGAACAAAAATCTCTTATCCGGTCAATTATCGCACTGATCTCTTTCTCGTAAGCCCCGTCCCTCACTTGAAATCTGAGAGGATCCAATTCAATTTTCAGCATTGTCGTGCTCTTCATGAGGTTTTACTTCATCAAGGATTTCTTGTTTCTGGTTTTCAGTATCATCTCTGAAAACGATGCCGAACTCTTTCAATCTGCCGTATAAATATTTTTTTTCCTGATCCCTGATCGAGGTGATAAACTTTTCATAGTCATCTTTTATATTCAAAAAATCATCGTCGATACCGGCTTTGATCACATAAGTATGGTCGAACTTTTCTAAACATTCATTAAGGGTACGCAGTGCATTCTCAGCATCCCCTCTTCCTGCGTAATACTTGGAAAGATTATAAAATAATTCCGGTATATCTGTCGGACACAACCTGATAGCTTCAAGAGAAAATTTAACAGCACTTTCAGAATCATCGGATAAATATGCGATCCATGCGAGTATAAAACTGCAGAGAGCTGTAAGGTGAACATTCTCTATCTCCTTTGCGATATTAAGACATTTACCGAATTCTTCCGCTGATCGTTTTTCATCATAGAACCGGGTCGGTCTCATAAGGATCAGCCCCAGCATAAAATGGTCAAAAGGATTTTCGTCATACTCTTTGAGAGTCTCTTCAATGCTCTCCTTGATCTGTTTTAACAGACCAAAATCTGACGGATTCCTGAGATATTTCAAGTAGTTATCCAGATTAGCTGTGAATTTTTCGAACAGATGACCTTTTTCGGAAAATATCATAGTATCTTTAATTATATCGATCCCGTTTCGGTGTTTCTGAGATAAAAGCTCATTAAGTGATACAATATCTGTCATTTCCATTGAAAAAACGGATCCGAGACTTGAAAATAGTATATCGTTCTGAGATTCCGATTCGCTCTGACCCATTCTCGGTTTCAACATATCTGTTATTCCGGTTTTTTCAGAATTGTGTAAAATCACAGGTATAATATCAATATCTTCGAATCTCCTGATAATTAAATCTTCTTCTTGTAATTCGATAAATTCATCGTTATTTGGACTGGATATGCTGTTAATTCCCTTTAAATTTACTCTCTTCAGGCTATTATTCTTCAGCACAATAAAATAATTCTGCTCCAGAAACTTCCTGTATCCGATACCCACTTTCATACTGAACGGCTTTAAGATCATTCACTCCCTCCATATAAAAGATCACTTGAATCAATTATAAGCCATTAAACCAATAAAATCAACGTGAAAAAAAAAAATAATCGTTGCAAAAAGCTGTCTATATGCATATATTATCAGTGTAAATCGTAAAATCGGGGGTAGATATTATGAAAAAAGGATTCACATTAGTTGAGGTTCTTGTTGTTTCTGTAATCGTTGCTGTTCTGTCTGCTGGAGCGATACCAGCT
>JAQVNT010000274.1 GCA_028702975.1 Candidatus Delongbacteria bacterium | reverse complement strand
GTCGCCGCATCGTCAAAAGATCAGTTCGCGGCGGAAGTCAAAGATCTCGGGCACGGTGTATTCACTTATACTTTACTTGAAGGATTGAACGGTAAAGCTGCGACAAAAGGCGAGAATGTGACTGTGCGCAAACTGATGGGCTATATAGAAGAGCAGCTTCCCGAACTTACAAAAAAATACAGACAGGAAGCTCAATATCCCGTGGTGGATTCGAAAGGAATGGATTTCCCGCTGGTAAAAGGAAGATAAAATGAATAAAATTCTAAAAAATATTCTATTATTAACAGCTGTTTCGACAATATTTATTTCCTGCAGCAGCAAAACAGAAAATTCAGTCGTTACATCAGAAAATATCAAGTCCGTGGAAGTATTCATTCAGGCTTTGGGACTTAATGTCAGGAGGGTCGCGTTCAATTCAAATGATTCACGCATGATCACAAGCGGAGGAAAAGGAACGACTGTTTGGGATATGAACTCAAAAAGAGAAATTAAGACATTTTTCAATTATGAAGCTCATTCGATGGTAATTTCAAAAAGCGGAAGGATATTAATAACTTACAGCCCCGCAGAAGAAGGTGCAATAAAGATTTACGACCTGGAAAAAATGAAAATCGACTCGCTTCAGACTTTATCAGAGGATCAGGTCCCCGAATATATCGGAGGAATTGCTGTATCGGACGATGATAAATTCTTTGCCATTGACCAGAATAAAATTAAAATATTCGATACAGGTACACTCAAGCTAAAAACAGAAATTGAATTTAAGAAAGATCATAATATATTTAACTATCGAAAGAAGGGAATGAGATTCATGCCGGATTCGGATGATCTTTTAACTTTATCATACAAATCGGACGGCACTTCTGCTGAGCCCGATGTTGTTACAGAAATGGGAGATTTGAACATAGATCAGATAGATTCATATTCAATCGATATATGGAACATAGAGACAAAACAACCGAAGTTCAGCTATAATTTCCGAAGCAATTACATTTATTCATGGACGCTCTCAAAAGACGGTACAAAAATTGCGCTGCTGACAATAGATAATCATTTAAAGATCATCGACATTACCACTTCAAGTGAAACTAACCACAAAATACAAGCTGACGGAGAGATCTCCGATCTGGCGTTCAGGGAGGATGGAAGGCTCACCATAGCAGGGGGCGACGGTTTTATAGGAAATTTCAGTTTAGCTACAGACAGCATAAAGAGGATTGAGACTGATGTCGTATCGTATTTTAGATCAGGGCGTTGTTTCACTGCTTTATCGAATGACGGAAATATGGTCGTGTTTCACTCCTCCTCGGCCGACCGGATAATTCTTCATGATCTGAAAAGCGGGATAACATCGGTTCTGCAGGATGAAGCTGAAAGCCCTGCTTCAGTTTTTTATGATGCCGATTCTCAATTAAATATTTTCACGGATAAAAAGGGCTTCAAGTTAAACGGTTCGAGCTTGGATTCGAAGGATTTAAATATTAATAACCGAGGTTGTTTTTCTGATCAGATCCGTATTGAATATGAAGAAACGGGAGTTACTGAAGTATTAGATACAAAGCTTAATAAAACAATATTTTCAGGAATTCTTGGCAAAGTAAATACCTATGGCGATCATTATATATATTTTTCACAAAACGGAAACTATGCATTCAGCAATTTAAGGGATAATGAAGATTCCCCTTTTTATTTAAGAGTGGTAAACCTTTACGATAAAAACTCAGCTCCCGTTAAATTAGAGAATTCCGACGGGTACGGTCTCGGTATCAGAACTTTCGATAATGACACTAAAGCGATCGTCTCAGGGTATGCACATTTGAATTTAGGAGTCTGGGACATTCAGACAGGGGAGCTTCTTTATCAATTGGAGGAGCAATCAGGTAATTCGGAAGCATTTGAATTTATTGAAGGGAGTAAATGTTTAGTATCGGCAAGAGGACTTGTGAAATTATATGATCTGGAAGATAGAAAGATCATAAAGACATTTTTACCTAAAGGGTATGAAGGCAGGTATAAGGATATCAATAAAATTGCATTATCAGAAAAGAAGAAGTTCTTCCTGACGGGAGATACAGACGGTTTGATAACTTTATGGGATATAGAAAAGGAAAATGAAATTTTATCTTTTAAGAGGCACAAAGACGCGGTAACATCGATCGCTTTCAGTCCGGACGGTAAATACATTATATCAAGCAGCAGTTATGACAAAAGTGTTGCCTTAAGCGATCTGGAAACAGGAAAAGAGATCGCCAGATTTGCTACCTTTTCAGATGGTGAGTGGATCGTGATGACGCCTGAAGGATATTTCAACGCTTCTCCGAACGGAGCTAAATACATAAATGTCAGGATCGGAAATCAGGTTTACTCGATAGATAATTTCTATGAAAAATATTATAACCCGGCTTATGTGGCTTCAGTCCTGCATGGGAAAGATGTGCGGCCTGTGGCTGATATTCGTGACGGTGTCGCTTTGCCGCCGGAGGTGAGGATCGTTTCGCCTGAAACGAACACGGAAGTCAAGAGCGAGGAAGTTACTATAACCATTTCGGCAAAGGATATGGGCGGCGGAATTGACGAGATCAGGCTGTATCACAACGGCAAAGCTGTCGGCGAAGATGCGCGCGGAGTCAAAATTGTCCCCAAGGTCGATATCAGCACTAAAGATTATACTATAACTCTTGTTGACGGGACAAATACTTTCAGAGCAGTCGGCTACAGCAGGGACAGGACAGAGTCGAATCCGTCTGAGATCATAATCAAGCTGCTTGCGCCGGAAAAAGACATTTCGCTGTTCGTTCTGTCGGTCGGGATAAACGAGTATAAAAATCCTGCGCTTAATCTGAATTATGCGGAACCGGACGCTAAGGCTATAGCTGATTTTTTCAGGCGCAGCGGAGACGATCTTTTCAAAACATCCGAGATAAGAG
>JAQVNT010000273.1 GCA_028702975.1 Candidatus Delongbacteria bacterium | reverse complement strand
GTTTTTGCGATCTCATAGTTGATCCTGATATTCTCGAATTCGTTTTCGGAAATAAAATTGTTCTCCCTCAGCTTTGCCTGATTATCGTATTCGAGCTTGATCTTCTTCAGATTGAGCAGTGCGTTGTTTGAGCTGAACTTTTGCTGGGAAAGGGCTGCTTTCTGCTGCTCGACCTCGGCAAGTATATTTTTTCTGTCGAGACGGGCGAGAAGCTGTCCTTTTTTCACCTGCTGACCCTCTGATACGAGGAGAGAATCCAGATTCGCTGATATCTCGGATGAAATGTTCACATTCTTCACCGGCTCTATCATTCCGGATGCCGATATCGTCTTAACTATTGTCTTTCTAACAGCTTTATCCGACTCAACCTCGGTCAGTTTGTCCTTTTTGAAAATCATAGGTAATGATACTGATAGAATTACGAGAATTAAAATTGTCCAAAACCATTTTTTCTTTCTGCCTGCCATAATTATTCTGCCTGAAATTATTATTTTACCGTTTACCGTGTTAATATAGCAAAGTTCTTTTCCTAATCAAAGTAAAAAAATCTACGTTGTTTAAATAAAGAACAGAAATTTCGGTTAAAAATATTTCTTGACTGAATTGAGAATAAAAAATATATTCGGTTTACTTTGAAACATCGATCAAATTTAAATAATGGAGCGCGAAATGGCAGTATTGAGGAAATTCAGAGCTATAAGGCCGAAAAAAGGGCTGGAGGCTAAAATTGCGAGCTTTCCCTACGATGTGATCAACAGCGAAGAGGCGAAAGAGATCGCTAAGGGGAACAAATACTCGTTCCTTCACATCAACAAGCCCGAGATCGACCTTCCGAAAGGTACAGATCTTTACTCGGAGAAAGTTTATCAGAAAGCTAAAGAAAACTTTAAGATGTTCGTAAAAGAAGGCTGGTTCATTCAGGATAAGGAGCCGCATCTTTATGTTTACAGGCAGACTATGGACGGAAGGGAACAGTACGGAATAGTGGGATGCTGCAGCGCAGATGATTATTACAGCGATGTGATAAAGAAACACGAGCACACAAGAAAAGCCAAGGAAGAGGACAGGATAAAGCATGTTGATGTTACGGGAATAAACGCGGGTCCGATATTTTTGACCTACAAAGCAAGGAAATGCGTAAATGCCATGGTAGAGGAGATAGTTAAAGACAAGCCCGTTTACGATTTTGTCTCGACAGACGGTATCGGACACACTGTCTGGATCGTAAAGGATGAAAAACTCGCCGACAGGATAATCGCGAGGATAAAGATCACGAAATATCTCTATATCGCCGACGGGCATCACAGGGCCGCATCGGGGGCAATGGTCGCAAAAAGAAGACAGGCTAAGAACAAAAAGCACACCGGTGCAGAGGAATACAATTTCTTCATGTCTGTACTATTCCCCGATAATCAGCTGAAGATATTCGATTACAACAGAGTTCTTAAGAGCCTGAACGGTCACACTGAAAAAGAGCTGTTCTCATCACTTGAAGAACTTTTTAAAATAACGAAGACCGGTAAAGAAGAATACAGACCGAAGAAGAAGGGCGAGATCGGAATGTACTATAAAAAGAGCTGGTACAAGCTTGCTGTCAAAGCCGGAGTAAGGGACAATTCGGACCCGGTCAAGTCCTTAGACATATCCATCCTTCAGGACAAAGTGCTCGACCCGTTCTTCGGGATCAAAGACCCCAGAACATCCGACGATATTGATTTCGTGGGCGGGATAAGGGGACTTAAAGAACTTGTAAAACTCGTTGACGGCGGAAATTTCAAGCTAGCTTTCGCCATGTATCCCACATCGGTCAAGGAACTGATGAAGATAGCCGATTCGGGCAAGGTGATGCCGCCCAAATCAACATGGTTCGAGCCGAAGCTCCGCTCGGGACTTCTCGTCCACTCGCTGGACTAAAATGAAAAAGGGTCGGAAATTTCCGACCCTTTTTATTTACTGCGCCTTCCGGTGCGATGAGTTCGGGATATTTGTCTGCATACCCTGGATCACCGTGGTCTCGAAAACTCCGTCGACCGTCTGATATTTTATCTTGAGGCTTCTTTCTTCGCTTGAGTTCATCCTGACCTTAAGGAACTGATCATTGGCTTTAACAGTCAGCTTTCCGTCTCTGATCAGAGTGTTTAGATAGTCTGTCACATCCACCGAGTTCTCCGGTAAGAAGCCGCCGTAAACAGCCTTAACGATCTTCAGACCGCCTTTCTGTGAAGGAGCGACATAACTGTCCTCTGGCTGGATCGTCTGCTGAGTCTGAACGGGGGTGATCGCCGCAGCGGTCTGAACTGCAGGAGCGACTTCGACAGTTTTTACTTCGGGAGCACCTATGATCCTGATGTTGTCCTTGCTCACATTATAGCCGCCGGAAACCAGCACATGACCCTTGTACAGAGTCGATACATCGGTGATCTTGGCCATGAACCAGTTGTCCGTTCTCGCGTCATCCCTCTGCTTTGGAGCTATATAGATCCCGCCGGTAGCATAATCGAACATTATAGCCACAGTTCCGAGTTTTATTTCTTCGGGACCAGCGATCCTCGACTGCCAGAAATACTTTGTCCAGATCTCTTTTCCGTCATGAACTCTCAAGAATTTGGCTTCCCCGTTCGTTTCGGGTCCGGGAGCTTCGATCATTTTTGCGACATTTATACGTATCCAGCTGTGACCTTCAAGCGCTCTGTCAGAAATGAAATAATCATCTCCCTGAATGTAGTGTTTATCAAGGACCTGTGCAGAAAGTGACAGTGAGATCAGAGCGGTCAGAATGAAAAGTATCTTTTTAATCATAGTAGTCTCCATAATTTATTTACGGATAATTTAATATAATTACCTGAATTCCGCAAATATATAGTTAAAAACTAACGGACCTTATAGAACACGCCTCTTTCCAGCCTTTCAGGGATTATCCTGCCGTCGG
>JAQVNT010000027.1 GCA_028702975.1 Candidatus Delongbacteria bacterium | reverse complement strand
ACAGAAGCATATTCGAGCAGTATATACCGGAAATGAGCATACTTATGAACTGCATGTACTGGTCGCCTGAATACCCCAGGATCGTTACAAAAGATTACCTCGAGAAAAACTACACTGAGGACTTTAAGCTTAAGGTCATCGGAGATGTGACCTGCGATGTATACGGATCAGTTGAATGTACTGAAATGGGTACTCATATAGACGATCCGATCTTTGTTTACGATACAAAGAAACAAACTTTTCAGATGGGTTATAAAGGCAGAGGACTTCTTATGATGACCGTTGATATTCTGCCGAGCGAACTTCCGAGAGAATCTTCACAGTTTTTCAGCGGCGCTCTCTACCCTTTCGTCAAATCTATAGCGGAATGCGATTTCAATAAGCCTTTTGCAGAGATCGATCTTCCCGCCGAGATCAAAAAAGCCCTGATCCTTCTTAAAGGAGAGTTTACACCGGATTACAAATACATCCAGAACTATATAAAATAAACGGAGAAAAAAATGAAAAAAGTACTTATTCTCGGTGCCGGAATGGTCGTAAGGCCGATCGTCAGATACCTGCTTGATCACAAGATAGGCGTAACTGTAGCTACAAGAACAAAATCGAAAGCGGAAGAGATGATAGCAGGACACAAGAACGGCAAGGCTGTAGCATGGACAGTGGAAGATGAGAAAACCCTCGACAAAATGATCAAAGAGCACGACCTGACAGTAAGTCTGCTGCCGTATCTTCACCATGTGATGGTAGCTAAATACTGTATCAAGAACAAAAAGAACATGGTAACGACCTCTTATGTTAAACCTGAGATGAAAGCTCTTGACGCTGAAGCAAAAAAAGCCGGCATCATAATACTTAACGAACTTGGTCTTGATCCCGGGATCGATCACATGTCAGCTATGAGGATAATCGACCACATTCACGGTAAAAAAGGTAAAGTCGTTGAATTTTACTCTTTCTGCGGCGCTCTTGTCGCACCTGAAGCTGAAAAGAATCCTTTCAACTATAAGTTCACATGGGCACCCAAAGGCGTGGTAATGGCCGGCAACAACGACGGAAATTATCTTCGTCACGGCAAGATCAAATATATTCCTACCGAAGACCTCTTTAAAAAACCTCTGAAAGTCGATTTCCCGAAAGTCGGAAACCTTGAAGTTTATCCGAACAGAGATTCATTACCGTATGTTGAACTTTACAATATCCCCGAAACAAAAACCATTTTCAGAGGCACATTCCGCTATACAAAATGGTGCCAGATAATAACGGCGATGAAACAGTTAAAGCTGATCTCGTATGATAAAATAAACCTGAAAAATAAATCTTATGCTGATCTTATGGCTGAAAGGATCGGCGAGAAAAGCTCTAAAGATATTAAAGCAAAAGTAGCAGAATACCTTAAAGTTTCAGAGAGATCCAACCCGATCAAAGCTTTCGAGTGGCTTGGACTTTTCTCGACTGAAAAGATCGGAAGAACTGAAGATTCACCGTTCGAAGTAGTATCTGATCTTATGATCGGCAAGATGATGATCCAGAATAATGAAAGGGATATGGTCGTAATGCAGCATACTTTCGTAGCTGAATACAAAGGCGGCAAGAGAGAAGTGATAAAATCAAGAATGCTCGATTTCGGCACTTTCGGCGTAAAAAATAAGGACACATCGATAGCCAGAACAGTAGCTCTTCCCGCAGCAGTCGGCGTAAGAATGATACTCGAAGGGGAAATAAAGGAAAAGGGCGTTCACATTCCCGTACTTCCGGGGATCTACAACCCTATACTTGACGCGCTTGAGCACATGAACATTAAAATGGTCGAAGAATACGGACTTCCCGAATCGGAGACTATAAAGTAGATATTCACTTACATATTTCATTAAAGGGGCTTTTTTGCAGGCCCCTTTTTATTTATCCTATTTATATTTTGATTTTTGACCATAACGGATTTATATTGATTATGTTTAATTTTAGCGGATAATTTGAAATGAGATCTTCGCTTATACTGATTTTTCTGATAATAAGTAATTTAAGCCTTATCTATGCTGAAAATTCATCTGCGGATTCACTTGAAAGTAAAGAAAAATATCTTATTATCCTTCCTTTCGGGTTCTATACAAGCGACACCAGCGTAGCGCTGGGGCTTTTCTCCCAGTATAAATTTAACGAAAAAAACAAAATATTCGGCAATGTGATATATACTTTCAAAAATCAGCTTATGCTGTTTCTTATCACAGACATTTATTCAGGAAACTCTATCATTTATAACAAATTTAAGATCGAGAACTATTATTCCGAATCATACGGTATCGGTATCGGATCAGAAACTGAAGGTAAATATGACTACAGGTATATACTTGTGGACAATCTGACCGAGGCGGGAAAATTCATCAGGAAAAATACGAGCCTCAGTATTGTCTCGGATAATTTCTATTACAAGCCAAATGACAGCAAGGATATTCTTGCCAATGCATATAGTCCGGAAAATGACCAGTACGCCAACGGAATAGGAGCATCTGTCAAATACTCAGATGTTTCGGACAAATTCTTCAGGGACGGTTCGTTCTCCAGATTAAGCTTTATTTACTTCCCCGAGTTCTTGGGCGATCTGAAAGAATTTTCGGTATTAAGTTCTGAATCAGGATATTACAGATCATTTAATCAATCTGCTCTGAATTTGAACTTTTTAACCCGGTTCGCCTTCGGTTCTCCCCATCCGCAGAAGCTCTCATATATAGGAGGTTCCGAGATATTACGCGGATACCCTGAAAAAAGGTTCATTGACAGAAATATGTGGGCACTTCAGTCCCAATACGATTTCAGGTTATACAAAAAATTAGCTCTGTGCGCCTTTGTTTCGGCGGGAAGCGTCTTTGACGGATATGATGATATCTCAATGAAAAATGTAAAAGCCGGCTACGGCGGAGGCTTGATCTATGAATATCGGGGCCTTGTTCTCAGGATCGAAGCCGCCACATCAGCCGAAAAGGATATTCAAATAATCGCTACGGGCGCAAGAGCTTTTTAGGCATAAAAAAAAGGGCCGTAGCCCTTTATTCTATTCAACCGCCTTATTTATCTCAACAAGAAAATCTTCAACTTTTATACCGTGAGCTATAAGCCCGTCCTCTAAAGTTTCAAAGCTGGCGGCTATACATCCGATACATCCGAGATTGAATTTTCTGAATATCTCATGGGTCTGAGGATAGACCTGGATTATCTCGGTTATGGACATGTCTTTTGTGATCTTCATTTTGTATTCCTTATTTTAATTTTTCTTTTATCTTTCGCACAGCCTCGACAGCGAGTCTCAGACTGTGGTGCTTTTTCTCAGGTATTTTACCAAGTATCGTGTCCATTTGTTCAAATGTTATCGAGTCAAGCTCATCCGCTGTTTTGCCTCTGATCAGCTCGCTGAGCAGAGAGAAAGCGGTAATGGTGCCCGAGCAGGCTTTCAGCCTGTATTTAAGATCAGTTACAACACCATTATCGCTTTTCACGGTCACATAGACCGTGTCAAAACAGCCGCCTTCCGTATTCACCACGGTGCAGGTTATGTCAGGATCGTCCACCGCGCCGATGTTCTGCGGGTTCGAAAAATGCTTCAGATACTCCTTTGAATACATTATTTTCTCTTTTTATTGTTCATAATATCTTCTATCTCGCTTGTTTCGATAGGGATGTGAGCAGAAAGATTTTCGCATCCTGAGCCTGTGATCAGAACATCGTTCTCAAGCCTGATCCCGATCTTCTTCTCAGCGATGTAGAGTCCGGGTTCAACTGTTATAACATTCCCTTTTTTCAACGGCATCTGAGTATTTCCCACATCATGAGTATCTATGCCCAGAAAATGGCTGACGCCGTGATAATAATATTTTGAAAGATCAGATTTTTCTTTCACCATCTTCAGATCGTACAAACCTTTGAACAGCGTCTCTTTTGTTATTTCCTGAAGATCTGCTGTCTTTACGCCGGGTTTTGCATTCTTCATTACCGCCTTGGAAGCGTCCAGCACTATATTATAGAATTTCTTTTGCTCGGGAGTATAGCGGCCGCTTACAGGAAGTGTTCTTGAAATATCCGCAGCATAATTTTTGTATTCAGCCCCGGTATCAATCAGAATAAGCTCGCCTTTGGATGTCTTTCTGTTGTTGTCTTCGTAATGCAGGACCGTAGCCATTTCACCGGAAGCGGCTATTGTCTGGAACGCGGGCTGAACCGAACCGTATTTAAGATAATATCCTGCAAGTATGCCTTCACATTCATTTTCATACATACCCGGCTTAAGTTCCTTTAACAATCCGTCAATTCCCGCAGCCGTAATATCTATCGCCCTTCTTGTCATATCGATCTCGCACTTATCCTTTACTACTCTTAAGCCGTCCAGAATGACGTTAACCGGCATAATATTGATAAAGCTGAATCTCTGCCTCAAATTTGACGCAAAAACATGAGTGTAAGTAGGAACGATCAGTTCGGGAATGTATTCGTTATACATGAAAACATTATTCATCCCCGCTCCGTTGAATATCTGCCTGTAGAAATCATCAAGGTCCTTTATGTCCCTTATGTCCTTTATACCGGAAACAGCTGTAATTTCCTTTTCGGGAATGTTTTTTCCGACCCATTTTTCAAGAGTGGGATCAAGGAATTTTCTAAAAATAATTTCTGAAGTTTTACCGCCTGATTTAAGGATCACGAGAACAGATCTCTTAAGTTCAAGTCCCGTCAGATAAAAAAAGTTCGGATCCTGCCTGAATTTGAAAAATGTATCCCTGTTCTTGACCTTATCGATCGAAGACAGAATAAAGGTTACGGAATCATCGCTTAATTTTTTTGCGAACGCTTCTCTGTTCTTTTTGAAAAAATCTTTTGAAAACTGCAGATCTTTAAACATCTGAATTACCTCCGTTATTTATTTCATCTCTTGAAAATTCCTCAGTTACAGGAAAACATACATTAAAGACAGTACCGCTACCCTTTTCTGATTTAATTTTGATAAAACCGCCGTAAATGTCCACAATATTCTTTACTATACTTAATCCAAGTCCCTGTCCTGCGCCGGACTCCTTAGTCGTATAAAAAGCCTCAAAAGCTTTTTCGATCTGCTCTTCCGTCATTCCCGTTCCGTTGTCCGATACTTCGACAAAGATCCTGCCGGATTCTTTACCTGATCTGATTTTTATGAGTCCGTCGCCGGGGTCAAGCTCTCTTTCCTTAACGGCGTCTCGCGCGTTAGTGATAAGATTAATGATTATCTGCGATATCTCCTGATAATTGCATCTGAAAGGCTTGAGAGAAGGATCGAGGTCAAGCTCTATCGAAGCGGTATATTTTACGCTGTTCTTCATAATTATTATAACATCGTTGATTATATCGTTCAGCAGATTATCTTTAGTTTCCTTGCTAAAGTGAGTGATCTTTGAAGTACTTGAAACTATCTGATCTATAAGTTCGACGGATTTTTTATTGCTTACGATCAGATTCTTAATATCGCTGAATATCTTTGTTGCCCTGTGCTTTTCAACAAGGTTTCTGATATCTTCAACTCCGGAATTTTTATCTTTTGAAAGCCTTATAAGATCGTATATGAACAGCGCCAGGTCATTCATGCAAAGTCTTATGTTGTCCATAGAAAGCTTTATGACCTGCGTGGGATTCTTTATTTCGTGAGTAATTCCGGCGACCATTGTGCCCAGAGTTACAAGTTTGTCCATACGGGCTGATTCTTTTTCATTCGCCCTGAGTTTTTCATTCGATTCGTTAAGCTCGTTCCTTGTTCTCTCGACTTCCTCGGTCAGTTTTCTGTTCAGACTTTCTATCTCCGCAGAGTAATTTTTTAAAAGCTCTTCGTTCTTTGATTTGAGGGCATACGAACGGTGTATAAAATAAGCTATCGCGACTATAAGTACGAAAAGAATGATCAGATAATTATTAATATTCCTCTGTTTTTCCAGCTGCAGCCTTTTAATCTCATTATCTCTGATAAGCGAGAAATTCTGCTTTTCTTTCTGTGAAAGTTCGTATTTTGATGTGATCTCCTGTATCTCTTTCTGCTTCTTGTCTGAGGAGATAGCGTCTTCGAAATTCTTATAATTCTTCAGGTTGGTGAACGCCGCCTTAAAATCACCTTTTGCAGAATCGACCTTAGCTTTATAATAATAGTTATCTCTGATGAGCGTGGGAACTTCCATTTCAACCGCAGAATTCAAGCTTTTATCAAGGTATTTGATCGAGAGAGGATAATTTCTTTTAAAAAAATAAACTTTTCCCAGATTATGATCGTTCAACGCGATTCCGTAGTTATCAGAAAAAACGGAAAATATTTTAGTCGATTCATTCAGGTTATTCAATGCCTTGTCATAGTTCTTTTTCTCAATATCAATAGAAGCCATATTGTTAAGGATTATCGCAACTTTCTTATCTTCTTTTTCAGATCTGTAAATATTAAGCGCTTTTTCGAAAATGGAAAGAGCAGTATCGAACTCACCTCTGTTAAACTTTGTCGTAGCTAAATTATTGTATGTTCTTGCTATCTCGCTCATCCTGTTTCTGCTCTTATAAATTTCAAGAGCGTCATTGTAGAGTTTCTCTGCCTGATCAAAATCATGGAGCTCATCATAAACTACGCCCAGCTCATTTAAAATGTCAGCGTGTTTCAGATCGTCACCCATCGAAACTGCGAGCTCATCGGCCTTGTAAAAGAATATAGTCGATGTTTTGTAATCTGACAGATAGTAGAAGACGCCTCCAAGCTGAAGACAGTTGTCATAGAGGTAATTCCTGTCCTGGATTTTTTCTGCGGCTATCAGCGAATGCTTATATTCCTCAGCTGCTTTCCGGTAGCTGCCGTAGTGATAATAAATATTCCCGTGGACATTGCGGGCTTTCATCAGAAGTTCAGTATCGTTATTCTTCCCGGCGTATTCAAGCGACATGTTTACAAAATTAAAGGCCGCAGAATCATTCATGTCATAAATAGAATCCGCGACGGTCAGCATTTTTTCGTATCTTTCTCTGCCTGAAAGATCTGCAAACTGATCGGAGAAATTTTCTTCAGCATAGGATAGAAATGTTAAAAACACTATCAGAAAAGCAGTATATGTTCTCATTCTGCGCCTCGTTTTATATACAACTTAATAATTTATCCATTTTAGTCCGATTTATCAAGTTAAATATTTAGCGAGTAATATTTGTTTTATGATTTTTCTTCTTGCTTTGATGCCTTTTTTGAATTATAACTTAGAGTAATATTAACCGGAGGATATTTATGCTGGCTGAAAGTACCGGTGTTTACGCAAAGATCAAGAGTAATATTGTTTCCGCTTTCAAAGGCGACAGCTTTAACATTGACCTCTTAATGTTCGGTTATTTTACTAACGGACACATTCTGCTTCAGGACCTTCCCGGAACAGGAAAAACCACGCTTGCAAAAGCTTTGGCGAGGAGCGTCGATTCTGATTTTAAAAGGATCCAGTTCACGCCCGACCTGCTTCCGACAGACATCACAGGAGTGAATATCTATAACTCCGGCGACAGGGAATTTCACCTTCAGAAAGGACCTGTTTTCACCAACATACTTCTCGCGGACGAGATAAACCGCACTACATCTCGAACTCAATCTGCGCTTCTGGAAGCTATGGAAGAGAAACAGGTAACGATTGACGGCGAGATCTACAGGCTAAGTGATGATTTCTTCGTTGTAGCTACGCTGAATCCTACCGAGCTTCAGGGGACATACTCCCTTCCTGAATCCCAGATCGACAGATTTTCAATGAGATTTTCTCTGGGCTACATTCCAAAAAGCGAAGAGATCTCGCTTCTTGGGCTTAATGACCCTTCGGATCCTCTGGCCGGTCTTAAAAAATGCGCGGGGCCGGAAGAAACTCAAATGGTCAGAGATACTTTAAAGTCTATAATCGTTTCAGACGACATTAAAGATTATATTGTTGAGCTTGTAAGAAGAACAAGGGAATATCGGGGTGTTCTTATCGGAGCGAGTCCCCGTGCCTCCATCTCACTTCTGAAATTGTCAAGAATCATGGCAATATCCGAGGGATCGGAATTTGTGATACCTGAATACATAATGAAACTCGCTCCTTTCGTGCTCGGCCACAGGATGATCTTAGACAGGCATGTCGCCGACGGAGATATAAAGCAGGAGAACATAATTTCAGATATCCTTAAAAATACTCCGGTACCAAGATAAAATGCTAACCGGATTTTTCTACAGAACCTACTTAAAGATGTCCCGACGGAACAGGAACCTGAGACTTTCTGTAACTCCCTTCGGTCTGCTTACTTCAGCAGTCTGCCTCCTTTCAGGTCTGGCCGGGGTCAATGTGTTCTCATCAGACCTCTACAAGTTATTCTCACTGTCTTTTGCTTTGCTGCTCATAGCATACTTCAGCAGAGACAGAAAAGGAAAAGCTTTAAAGGACATCTCCGTCAGTATTTTTCTTGAGGGAAGATACGATTCGGGATCGGGACGCAAATACACTGTCAGGGTTCAAAATAAAGGAAAAAAAGAAATAAACGGAGTAGAGATAATCCCCGTAGTCGGGAAAAACCTCCCCTCGGCAGACGAGTTCATATCAATTCCTGAGCCTGATGAGAAAAAAAGAAACATTTGGGACAGAAATATTTATTATTTCAGATGGGCATGGCACCTTTTCAGGCTGCACAGAGCTGAATTTTCTTCCGTAAATACTGGTAAAGTCAGAGCAGGTGAAAGTGAATTCTTTGAAGGAAAATTCAGAGCAGTGAAAAGAGGCACCGCCGAACTTGAAGGTCTGTACCTTGTTCAGAAGGGCATCTTCGGATTGTTTTCGTGCTTCAGGTTCATTGAGCTCCACGAAAGATTCTATATACATCCCGCACCGGCCGAGTTGGCGCCTGACATTATCAAGAGGATCGAAAGCGGTATCAGTAAGAGATCCGGCGCAAGATCGAACACATTCAAAAAATTCAAAGCCGGTGATTTTGTGGGGCTCAGGGATTATGTGCCCGGCGATCCTCCACGGAATATTCACTGGAAAACCTGGGCGAAACGGGATAAACCCGCCGTAGTCGAAAAGGGAACCGAAACTGTCAGGGAGATATCATTCCTCCTTATCAATCTCTCTGCGGACGGCAGAAATGATCTTCTTTTTGAGGACTGCGTATCATATCTTTATTCTATGATCAGAAAATTTGAAGCTGATGATTATGAAGTGTCTCTTCATTTTTTTGATGATAAGGGCTCGCTTATATCTATTCAGGCTGACAGGGAGGCGGGAAATTTTAATCTGATATATAACGCATTGTGTGAAGTAAAAACCTTCAGTCTGCAAAAAGAAGTATTCGTATCTAAAGCTCTAAGTATAATCGAAACATCAGGATCAATTGTCTTTTCACACGAAACGGATAATAAAGTAGAAGAATTATGCAGTTCATACGCGCTTGATCTATTTACACCGGATATCAATTTAAGCAAAGATCGGAGAGCCTTCGGGATACCAAGGATCAATCACGAAAATTACCGGATAAACCTGCCATGAAAGATTTCCCATTGATATCCGTGCTTTTTCTTGTTTACTGGGGCATAAACACAGGTAATCTTATACTTTCCGTAATGTTTGCCTTTCTTATTGAGATCGCCCGTTTCGTTAAGTTGAAGTTCGATTTTAAAGAAAATGATTTCAATAACATATCAATGATAACCACACTGGCTCTGGCAGGATACCTCATTTACTACGTGAACTCGAGGCAGGAAGCCGGCCCGATATACGCACTTCTTCAATTTCTTCCGGTCTCCTTATTTCCCCTGAACTTATTTTTTATTTACAGCACTTCATCGACTGTTAACGCTAAAAGGCTGTTTCTACTGTTCGTCGTCAACAAATATTCTGTCATCAATTCGTATATAAGATACTTCAGACCTGATTACCTTTTTATTGCAGCGCTCTTAGTTGGAGGCAGCGTAAACATTAAAGCCGGAACGGATATTCTTTTATACACCGGATCTTTCATTCTTATTTTTAAATTCAGACCTAAGAATTTCTCATTGCTAAAATATTTCTTATCCGTATTCTTTGTAATTCTCATAACATCCGCTTTTCAGTTCGGCATATACAATTCAGCTCTGATCCTTAAAGATTTTCTTACAGATATTTATGTCGAAAGATTTATGAAATTCAAAAACAAAAGTGTAACGATAGGCGGGATAGGCCGTAATAAAGACAGCTACAGGATAGATATAAGAGCCGAGATCTTCAAACCGTCTCCGGGCGGCCTGCTATTGAGAGACAGGGTGTTAAACACATATTCGAACGGAACATGGACAGAATCAGGCACGGCTGATATTGATTTTCTTCAACCCTATGATATTTATTCGGCGAAAGTTGCAGATTCCGTCAGGGTGTATTATTTTACAACAGAAAGATCTAGTGAGATCAAATTCCCGTTCAGAACTTTTGCGTTCAGCGGACTCGAAACAGGAAAACTTAGCTTTAACAGTAACGGAAATGTTACTTCGGGGTACACGCAGCACCTTATAGACTATAAAACTTATATGAGAACTGATTCACTCTCCGGTATTTTTCCTCTTCCTGCTGAAAACGACCTGCAGTTCAATATGAAAGACACTGTATATACAGACAGCCTGATCGATATTCTCGGTCTGAAGGAAAAGACGACTCGGAATATCTTTGTGATTTTACGAAATAACTTCATTTCCGATTACAGCTATTCATTGGATTATTTAGATCTGAAAGACAGCGAAAAGCTTAAGTATTTTATGTCTGAAAAAAAAGGTCATTGCGAACTATTCGCCACGCTTACGACTCTTGTTTACAGAAGACTGGACCATCCTGCAAGATATGTTACAGGATACCTTGTGACCGAATTCAATGAGATCGAAGATGTTTATGTAGGGCGCAGGAAAGACAGACATGCCTGGGTTCAGGTATGGGACGACGGTATAGGGTGGCTGGAGATAGACCCGACTCCGCCGGATATATCCGGAACTTCCGAACCGAGAGGAATGTTCGGCCGTATCTACGACATTGCGTCATTTTTGTATTTTAAATTTTTCAGGTTCAAGCAAGAAAATAACGACCTCTATCAGAAACTTCTTCTTTATTCGCTTATACCGCTGGGACTTTTTCTTTTGATCAGGATATTGAGAGATGTTAAAGTGAGCAGTAACGGTCAGGGCTCGTTAAAAAATCCGTATAAGAAATCAGACGATCTTGAGCTTATAGAGAATAAATTAAAAAAATATGGCCATAAACCTGAGAATGAAACCGTAGGATCATGGTTTGAAGAGATCAAGGTAAAAACGGGAAAAATCGGCGACTCATTTGATAAAGTAAAAGAACTTTATTACAAAAAAAGATACGGCGGGAAAAAACTTTCATCCTCTCAGAAAAAAGATTTTGAAGAACATACAGAAAATTTCAAGCGGTTAAAGTAAGATCAGTGTATATCTCTCACTTTCTTCTTCATCATAAATACCGGCGTGAAACCGGCACTCACAAGAAGCATTGAATCGATCTGTGCCTTTAATTTCTCGGCTGTTATCAGACCTCTGACCTTAACTTCGTTGAGAACTGTAATTACAGCCTCTCTTATTTTCCAGTTGTCATGATAGTAGAATTTCTTCAGTATAGAGGCTTCTTCTTCAGAGTTAATATAAACTGAGGCGGCAAGTATCGCATGCAGCAGTAATTCGAAATTTTTACTTTCAAGCATCCCGGTCACCCTTTCTTTTATCTTCTCGTTGGAGGAAGTGCCATCCTTATATATTCTGACTGCTTTGAGTGCCTCTGAGCGTACTTCCCAA
>JAQVNT010000272.1 GCA_028702975.1 Candidatus Delongbacteria bacterium | reverse complement strand
ACCTCGTGAGGATCCAGAACGCGCTGGTCGAGACGAAGGAGATAAACAGGATTGTGAAGCACATAGGCGATCAGCCTGATAATTTCGAAAAGATCTCGATCAAGGCCAAGCCTTCGTCCGCCCAGATAGCCGCCATGAACGGCGACGACGACTTCGCGGGCTCGGGCGAAAGGGACGCGCTGTATCAGGACGCTAAACGGCTCGTGATAAGAACGGGCATGGCTTCGGTCTCGATGCTCCAGCGCGGACTCTCCGTAGGCTATGCGAGAGCGGGCGGGCTCATAGACCAGCTCGAGCGCGACGGCGTTGTCGGCCCGCATCAGGGCTCCAAGCCCCGCGATGTGCTCATGAGCGGGGATGAGGATTAATCCCGGGATTTCTTCCATTTCTCATAAGTTTCGAGGTCTGAAAATACCTGCTTGATTACCATGCCTATAACAGCGACATCGTCAAGATATCCGAATGCTGGTATAAAATCCGGTATCAGATCGACAGGCATCAGAAAGTAAAGTATCGCCCCTATGATAAGAGCTATGGATTTTACCGGAACTTCCTTGTATCTGCCTGAAGCGTAGTCTTTTGAGATCGAGAACATAAGCTGAAGATTGTGCCAAACGCTTTCTATGGCATTCCTTGAAAGTTCGGCTTTCTTCATAGCCTCGTTCAGAGTATTTTCAGTTTTCTCTTTGTCTTTAAGAAGTTCGTTTGCTTTATCTACGGACTTTTCCAGCTCTTTTTTAGCTTCTTCGTCAGTAAATTCGTGCTTATCGCCGCTCATTCATTCCTCCGGGATTGTTGGATCATTTTACGATATGAAACCTGCAATGTTCAATATTCTGTAACAGCGTCATTTTCAGAATCAGGCTCAGTGTCGTCTCCATCCGTTCCGAAAAAGTCGATCTCTCCCGGCTCTTCGCTTCCGTCCATAGTTTCAGCCCACGCCGCGAGTGCGATACCCGCCGCCAGTCCTATAAGGCCGGCTATAATTGCTCTTCCCATTTTCATCTCCTGTAATATTAATTTACGCTTCGGCAAGACCTGCCTCGACTTCAAGGCGGTCCATTCTTTTCTCGATCGATTCAAGCTCTTTTTCAAGCCTTGCGATCGTGCTTTCGTAGCTCGGTGTGAACCACTGAACGATCTCTGGCGCCAAGAACCATTTCATGTTCTTTTTCTGGTACCCGATCAGTTCCTGTGTTTTTTCCGCCCATTTAGCCACAGTTTCGTAATAGGCTTTCTCTTTTTCGTTGCTCATTTTTTCCTCCGTTCGTTAAACTAATTTATCTCTCCGCAGGCAGGACATTTAAACCCCGACCTTTTTCTTATTTTCTTAAAGCATTTAACGCATATAAGCATAACCTGAACCTCGCTCGTCCTGAGCAGATAAGAAGCTTTTTTAAGTTCCGATCCGCATTCTGCGCAACTCATATAAGTACCCGCGAAAGACCTGCCCGCATAACCGGAGGTGGCTATCGTCGCGCCACACTTTTTACATTTCACCGTTTCCATCATTCCGCCTTAATTCAGTTCGCACAAAGGAAAGATACGGAATCATGTAGGTAAAAAACCTGACCTGTGTGGTGAAAAATCGGTATTTATATATGGGGATTATGCGGAACGAAAAGAAGACAAATAAATTAACCAGCCAAGAATATGGAATAAAACTATCGAGTAAAGAATGTAAACGAACGGTTTCTTTTGGGTTTTATGCTTAAAAATCACCTGCCCCATCAATGAACCGGGCCATCCTCCCATCAGGGTGAAAAAATGAAGGGTATTTTCCGGGACCCTTCTGTGACCTTCTTTTACCGATAACCATTTGTCTATACCGTATACAGCAAAGGAGAGCAGGCTGGCGCTGCCGTAAACTATCATTATCGCGGCAGAAACAGATCTGTCGTCAATGCCGAAAATGGCTAAAGCGAAAGGCAGAATCCCTGCCACTATTCGCCATACCTTAAAAAAGTCGAGCTTCATTTATATCTTTTTTTCTTCTTTTCCGCCTGAAGCAATCCTGCGGTATATTTTTCATATAGCTCGAACAGAAACTCCATACGATTAGCCTCACTGACGAACGGCTGTGACCTGTAAGCAAGATCAACAGCTCGGTCTAACTCATTATGAGCTTTTACCAGTTCCGGCGGCATCGAAACAGGATCATAAAGTTCGGCAAGAGAGCTGTTCGGGAATAAAGCCCGTGCATCAAGAACTTTTTGAGCTGCCTTTTCTATGTTGATCTGCTGAACTCTTGTCGGATTGTCCGGCCACGGGAAGTTGTTGTAAACAAATTCGGCAGAATATCTGAAGTCACTTTTAAGTCTTCCTGCTACATATATAACCCATGTAGTATGCATTGCTGATTCTAAAATTCCAAAATGAAATAATTCTGCAACAGGTACAGTAAGGCAAGTATCACCCGCAATATGATCCTCTTCAAAAAATCCCATAGGTATGTATTTTCGATTTTCCGAAGAAACTCTGGGTATCAGAATATATTTACCGGTAGGTTGTCTTATCTCTCCGAATAAGGTTGGAAATTGAGCCAGATTTTTGGTTGCCTGCCTGCTGCTCTGCTCTCTATGCTCTTTAACCTGCCTGACTCTTTTTAATATTTGACTGAAATGTTTTAATACAGAGGGTTCGATGTTTTTTAGCCATAGACACCACTTCCTTTCGCCGTGCAGAAATTCTCGAACACCTAAGAAGGGCTTAATGTATATTTCACAACCCGGTTCAGAATCAAGAAGTTCATTTCTTTCATTTTCGTTAAGAAGAAAATGCCCGCCGTCATTAGGCATATTCCCAAACATTATTTCAGGCACATTGCATATCGGATGCCTAAGTTTCTGCAGAGAAAAGTCTTTACCTTCCACAAGATATGGATTGATGTTTTTTACTTTTCTCTGAAGAGGTTCGGAATTAATACTCTGATATTCGAAGATT
>JAQVNT010000026.1 GCA_028702975.1 Candidatus Delongbacteria bacterium | reverse complement strand
TGGCCGGCGCTCAGGGATCTGCCATAAACGCCGATTCGGAATCAGTTTTAACATCTGAACCGGTACTTACCGATGAGGAGAAACTCTGTAAAGAGGTTGCAGAAGACCTGATGGACATTTATGATAACTGGAGTCCCGAAAGAGATTACAGAATACTTTTCCCTAGAATAAGAGATTTTACTGAGAATTTTTATAAGGAATATCCCGATTTTAATCTGAAAATTATCGAAAAAGACAGACTCGGGCAGGAATTAAATGATTATGAAAGAAGATCTCTTGTAGCTTTCAAAGGAACGAGGAACGATAAGATATTCGAGGAAGTTTCAAGGTTCATAACTACTAAGGATTTTTACTGGGGATACATAGAAGATTCACTTAGTGCTGCTATAGACGAAGCTGCAGATAAAATCAAAAACTATACCTATTCAAGAAAAGATATACTTTTGGCAGAACACGAGGATTTCGTCGACGCTCTGCTTGTTCAATTAAGAAAACTTGACATGCAGCTGGATTCAATTAAAAATATTTCTGACGAAAAGATTTTGGATGATCTTCTTGCCGACGAGTATTATAACAATGAAATGCTGGACATTGAGTTCGAGATCGATTCGGCAAAAACCAGGAATGAGGCAAAAAATATAATCGAAAAGTTATACAATGAAAGGGACATCAGGATAATCGCTTATATAAAAAACAAGAAAAAAGAAATAATCGAAAACAAGAGGCTCGAAAAAATAGCGGCAAAGGATTACTGGGTTGAAGAAAAGAGGCAAACCGTATTCGATCTTTACGAACTTGAGAAAGCAAGGCTGAGTGATATAGTTTATGGTTTCACTAGCCCGATGGAAGAAGAAAGGGATATTTTATCTTTTGACATAAGTCCCGAATTTATTAAGCGGCTTCACGAAAACGACCCGGCTGTATCTGATGAGTTCAAACTACAGATAAAACATAAATTTTACGGCGGGCTTGTAGGTGCTTTCGGGTCTGCAGTAATATTTGACGAAATACCGGTATTCAGAACATTCAGAACTAATGTTCTCATCGGGACTTTTCTTTTCATGATACTGTTCTTTTATATATTTTTGAAGGTGAAGAAGAACAGAGAATCATTGTTCATCAGAAAAATACCCGGTCTGGATGCAATTGACGACGCGGTAGGAAGAGCTACTGAAATGGGTAAGCCTATTGTTTACGATAGCGGTATAGGTTATTATACTCAGATAGACACGATAGCCAGTATGCTCATTTTAAGGAGCGTCGCTAAAAAAGTCGCAGAGTTCAAAGCGGAAATTTATGTTCCGACATGCGATCCTATTGTAATGCAAATTTCAGAAGAGATGGTAGCATCAGGATTCCTTGATGCCGGATTCCCTGAAGATCATAAAAAGGACAATATATTCTATCTGGCTGCCGATCAGTTCGCGTTTGCAGCCGGTATAGCCGGTATCCTTTCGAGGAAAAAACCGGCTACTGCATTCCATTTCGGATATTACGCGGCCGAATCGCTGTTAATATCAGAAGCAGGATTTGCGGCAGGTGCAATACAGGTAGCCGGAACTACAGCTGTAGCTCAAATACCGTTTTTTATCACGGCCTGCGATTATACTCTTATTGGAGAAGAGCTATACGCCGCCGCCGCATATATTTCAAGAGACCCTCAGATAATGACAAACCTCAAACTTTCCGATTTTGCTAAAGTTGTAATTGGATTCTTGTTCATATTGGGAACAATAGTTCTGACCATCAACTCGGAATGGACGTTTCTGCAGGATCTTCTGTTTACAAGGTAAATTAAAAATTTTAAGGACAGGTATATGAAAAAAGAAATACCGATACTGATAGGGTTTTTTGCCACGATAGGCTGGTATCTGGAATTTTTCTTCGCCGGAACTTTCTTCGAGAACTGGAAGATGTTCTTTACGACAGGTTTCAGAAGCGTGGCTATAGTATCGCTTATAGTAGGTATCGTAAGTGTTCTCAGAGTCAATTACTCCAAGATCAAATATAATAACGACAGATGGTTTTCAGTCTATCAGATGTGCATAATCGCGCTTATGATAATTTTTGCTTCATTGAGAGGGGTGTCTCCCGGAACTCCCTTCGATGCGATGTTCACTTTCGGTTTTATTCCTCTTGATGCCACAGTATTCTCTCTTCTGGCCTTTTATGTAGCTTCGGCAGCATACAGATCCTTTAAGATAAAGTCTATCGAATCAGCTTTCCTGCTTGTAGCCGCAATACTGATCATGTTGTCAAAAATGCCTTTGGGCGAAGCGATGTGGAGCAAGATACCTACGATAGGCGAGTGGATAATGGACGCGCCGACAAGCGCGGGTAAGAGAGCAATTCTTTTCGGAGCTTTCCTCGGAGGTTTGACCATGATGATAAGGATAGCTTTCGGACTTGAAAAGTCGCATTTGTCAGACTAATATAAATTCGGGTGTATAAAATGGATGTTCTAATAAGCAGATTAAAAAAGCTCGACAGGAGATGGATATTTCTTCTCATTTTCCTTTCATGTATAATTCCATTTTGGATTCCTTCTCTTTTTAGACAGGAATTTTCAACTTCAAAAGAAACTCAGAGAGTTTATGATATCATTAATTCTTTGAACGAGGGAGATGCGATTTTTATAGACTGGGCTTTCAATCCCACTCTTCAGGCTGAACTTCTTCCCATGGCAGAGCAGGCTATTAAACAGTGTTTCGACAAAAAGATAAGGGTTTTCATCTACTATCCTGATCTGACCGCTATAAGCTTGGGCGAGAACCTCGTAGAAAAAATAAAAAAAGAGCCCCGCTACACAGAAATCGAAAGTGGCGTTGACTATATTCATCTAGGCTATCTTCCGATAGGTGTTGATATGATGATGTTCTCCATGTACTCAGATTTCAAATCCACATTCGGTAAGGAAGGCAAGATATTTAAAGGTATAAAGACATTCGACGATATAAAATACATGATGTCCTTCGCCGGTTCTGCCCATCCGGAGTACTACATTCTTCTTCAAAGAAGGTTTGGTTTTAAGATGGGAGTTGGAGTTACAGCGGTCACAGGGCCAGATTTTATTCCTTACCTTCAGACTGGCCAGCTTGACGGAATGCTTTTCGGTTTGAAAGGAGCCGCAGAATATGAGAATTTAAGGCTTAAGAATCTCAACCTGAGCACTGAAGAGTTGAATGAAGAGAAAAAATTCAATCAGCAGGCTAACGCAGGAATGGCTTCGCTCACTCTTTCTCACATTATAATGTTCATCTTCATAGGTATTGGCAACCTTATCTATTTCTATGAAAGAAAATTCAAGAAAAGCAATTAGAGGCGGTTTATAATGGATCTGATTAATACTATAATCGACAACACTATTCTGAATCAAACTTTTCAAGTATGGATTTCTGTCCTTTTTACTCTGATGATGCTTTCATTTTTGTTCAGGGATAATCCTCTTTACAAGCTCGGGGAAAACACTTTCCTCGGCATATCTCTGGGTTATGGATGGGTAAGGGCATGGGAGATAGCTATTGTACCTTTCCTGATTAGACCGATAAAGGATGCATATTTGGATTTTCAACCTTATGATATTACACTGATATTCTGGTTGCTTATGGGAAGTACAATGTTCTTCAGGTTTTCCAAGACCAAAGCATGGGTCGCTAACTATTATTTCGCATTTGTTTTTGCATATGTTGCAGGTTATGAGATACCTGTTCAGGTACAGAACCTTTTTGTGCAGGGAGCGAACATGATGAAACCTCTTTTTGAATACCCTACTTTTTTTGAGATATCGAAATGGTTCGTTATTATATTCGGTACATTTGCCGGCCTGATGTATTTCTTTTTCTCCAAACCTCACAGGGGGCTTCTGGGCAAAACAGCGAGGATAGGTATTCTTATTCTGATGATAAACTTCGGAGCCTCTTTCGGAGCAACGGTCATGGGCAGGATAGCTCTGTTCATCGGAAGGGCGCAGGTGCTGGCTGACAATGTGGTGCCCTCAATTATTATTACGATCTCTATAACGGTCTATCTCATTATTTACTTTAAGTATATCAAGAAAGAACCAGGTCTCGATGACGAGCTTATGCACTAAAATTTAAAGGGCTGAAATTTCAGCCCTTTTTTTATTCGTTCATTTTTGCGGTTATATAAGAAATAATATCATCTTCATGCACCTCTGATCTGGTACCGAATTTATTGTCGTAGAGCCAGTAAACATTATCGTCAACGAGAGCCGGGTCTATAGCTACATAGAACGGGACTCCTATTTCATTGAAATCCGCTATCCTCATTTCAAGAGTACCTTTTTCTTCAATGACCGTATTGAAGTGTTTGTTGAAAAGTGTAAGTATCCTTTCTCCGGCGACCTTGGTTTTTCTGTCCACGATACTTAAGGGGAATACGGCGCATTTAACCGGTGCGATCTGAGGCGAGAGTTTTAAAGTTGTAATGACAGATGTTCTTACCTGCTCCTGGTGGTAATTGTTTAGAAGTACAGCAAGCAGAAGTTTGTTTACATCGATTATTATCTGGATAACATGCGGGAAATAGTCGGTGTTTCTAAGTTCATCATGCACAAAGCATCTCGATCTTTTATCATCGGGGAATTTCTTTTCATAATTCTCGAATTCAAAATCGATCTTATTGACGACCCATGCGAATTCTTCTACTCCGAAGTGATAAATGTTCCTGATCTTGAACCTTTCGAAGAAATAGTGTTCTGAATCGGGGTCATCCTCGAGTGACTGGAATTCTATATCCAGATCTTCTCTTTTCAGGTTCAGTTTGCCAAAAAGATCTATAGAAAAATCAAGCCATGATACAAGCATGTCTTTTGAGGTTGACGGGGTTGTGGCGTATTCGAGGATAAGTTTTCTGTCGTATTTATCGTTGAAAAGGAATTTCGGAGTAGTGAAACCAAGTATAGGTTCCTCGATTATTCTGGACACTCCAAAAGGAGCGTTCATTTCATCTTTGTCGAACATCTCAATAAAGTATTCAGTGCCTGATTTCTCAGATATCCCGGGTATGAATTTAATATTCCCCATTTTCTTTGCAGTACTGTTCTCCCAGCAGTCGATAAGGTTCTTGCGCATTCTTATTCCAAGATCTCCCAGCCTCCAGGTAATTCTGCTGCGGTTCTCATAATCTACAACTTTTTCGAGAAATTTTTTCGAGATAAGGAAGTCAAGGATCAGCTCCAGGGGGTCAGAAGCCTCTTTTTGTTCGATCTTACGCTCAAGATATTTTATACCCCGGCTTTCATATTTATCTTTTTTTCTTTCAAGCATTTATTCCTCCTCGATCAGTGATGTTCTGATCTGTATAGGATTCCCAAAATGGTATCCGGTATATTTCTTATACATTTCGCAAAACTCGATAAATTCTCTTTCGGTAATGTAATCGATTTCGTTAATATCCGCAAATTTATGTACAGAGAAAGTCTTCATTATTCCGTGGAGGTTTTTAGAGATACTCAAATTTTTAAGAGAACCTTCTTCCGTTGAGTCGAGATCGAACGATATGCCCATGCACCATGCGAGTCTGAAGTAAAAATAAGCTGTCAGGGTCAGGTAGTGGCTTTCTTGGGTGTTTAAAGCTTCAAGAAATTTTTTGAAAAGAACGAATATCAGGCTGTAATCCTTAATATCATATACTCTGAGTTTAATTATCGAATCAGCAAGTTCAGAGGCGCAGACCGTTCTTTTGTAATCTTTTTTCAGATTCCCGAAATTTTCTGACAGCACGCAATCTTTGATCGTTCTTCTGTCCTGTTTCATCTCAATATAAAGTTCTGTGAGATTTAGAGGCTGAAGGACGGACTTGGAGTAATTTTTCTTGGAATTATAACCAAATCTGGTTATTTCAAGTATACCGGACCCCTGTGTAAGTACAGTAATGTTCGCAGAAGTGTCATTCAGGCGCGAATTTTTCAGTATTATCCCGCTGGTATTTAAGTATTGTTCTTTTATCACTTCTTTATTCTTATGATCGTTCCCGGAACAACTGATTTATGGTGCTTTATAATTACTATCTGGTTCGGATTTGTTCTCTCAACGGGTTCTCCGACAGCGTTCTTTATCTCATCAAGCCTTACATTCAGCGTTCTTTTTCCGGGAATAAGTATCTCAATCTCATCTCCCGTACAGAAAGCGCTTTTAACCTCGACTACCATATACTTTCTCTTTATGATCTCTTTTACGATGCCCGCAACATCGTGAGTGCTTTCCGCTTTGCCTGAACGGAAGTTCTGATCTGCAGGCACAGAAGGGTCATTGAATCTGAATGTTGTATAGCCCCTGTTCGAAACCTTTTTCAATTCCGTCAACCACCCGGGATCGAATTTATAAGCCTTTTTATCTTTATAGTACAGGTCGATTGCTTCTCTGTAAGTTTTTACGACCGTGGAGAGATATCCCTGGGTTTTCATTCTTCCTTCGATCTTGACTGAAGCTATTCCGCTTTCAATAATTTCAGGAATGTGCTCGATCAGGCATAGATCTTTTGAATTAAAGAAATATGTCCCTTTTTTAGCCTCTTCCTCAATGTAAAAGCCTTCAGGAATATCGGCAGATCCCAGGTCGTAACTGAACCTGCAAGTCTGGTTGCATTCGCCGCGGTTGGGATCGCGTCCTTTTGTGTGAAAGCTGAGCATACATCTTCCGGAATATGCCATACACATCGCTCCGTGAACGAACATCTCCAGCTCCGCTTTGCTTTTTTTCTTTATCTCTGTTATTTCATTAATCGAAAGCTCTCTGGGAAGAATTATCCTTTCAGCTCCGAGGCTATACAGAAAATTCACTGTTCTGTAATTCATGGCCGAGAACTGGGTGGAAATGTGGACCGGAAGACCGGGGAATTTTTTCAGGCACAAGTCAGCCAGTCCGAGATCTGAAATGATCGCAGCGTCGGCTTTTATTTCGTTTAAAAGCGCCAGATGTTTCTCCGCGCCTTTAAGATCGCCATTGTGAGCGATGATGTTAACCGTAACATACATCTTAACTTTGTTCTCTGTGCAGAATTCCTTTGCCTGTCTGAGCTCGTCATCGGAAAAATTACCCGCAAAGGCGCGCATTCCGAATTCTCTGCCCGAAAGGTAAACCGCATCCGCTCCGTAAAGCACGGCGGTTCTTAATTTTTCAAAATTACCCGCAGGAGCCAAAAGTTCGATCTTATTTTTCATCTTCACCTGTTTTTGAACTTAAATATAATTAAAATAGCTGTTAAATCAAATAGAAAAAGCCCCTTAAATGAGGCTTTTTTATAGTACACCATAGAGGGCTCGAACCTCTGACCTACGGATTAGAAATCCGTTGCTCTATCCAACTGAGCTAATGGTGCATGTCTATTTCAAAAACTGACCAAATATACTCAAAACGACCTTTAATGTCAACAGTTTTAAAGTCAAATTATAAGCATTCCCGCGTCGAACAGGTCATCCCATACCGCATTGCATATAAAATGAGTGAATTTAATACCTGAATTATCCGGAAATGACTTTTCGGCATCTGACAGAATTACTTCGTGAGGATTTATTACAGAAGCTTTATCAGCCAGTTCTTTCAGCCACAAAGCGATCTTTTGGGGGAGCTCATATTCCGTATCTCCGTTAAGTCCTTCTATCACCGTAATCTTTCCCTTAAGCCGGATCTCTTTTCCGAGCCAGACGATCCTTTTGTTCATTCCGGGCAGGGGTGAAGGTGAGTTCAGTATGTTTCTGACGAAGTTCTTTCCCGCTTTGGGCTCCGGGACAGGAAAACCGAACCATGTTCTTATATCGTTATCGAGGCAGATTCCGAGCATCCAGTTGTAAACCGATTTTCTGAGGCCGTCCGCAAATTTGTCGGGATCGTTCCCGGAACTGTCTGTATATTCGACCCCGTTGTTAGCGAAGGGGTTGTTCCTGCCGCTGACAGACAGTCCGTATTCTTCCGCATGTGCGTAAACAGGGCTGTGGACGGATAAGGCGAACCTGTGCCAGTACGCTGAATTCAGTATACCCGCGGCGAACATCTGTCTGAGCGCTTCAGCCGAGTCGATAAGGTCGCAGTCCGTTTCACCGGGGAACCCGCAGATCATGTAGGCATGAACAAGTATGCCTGCCGAACTGAAGTTCCGCATGACCTTTACGGCTTCAGCGACCGTGACGCCCTTGTTCATGCGCTTAAGCGTCCTGTCCGAAGCGGATTCCAGTCCGCCGACCGCCGCGATGCAGCCTGCGGCTTTCAGCAGTCTGCACACATCCTCTGTGAAAGCCTTGTCAAACCTGATATTTCCCCACCAGGTTATCATGATCCCGCGCCTCAGAAGTTCAAGCGATAGCTTTATTACAAGAGCCGGCGGCAGGGCTTCATCCACAAAGTGGAATCTCGTTAACCCGGTCTGACCGGTCATAGCTGTGATGTCGTTTATTATGTCGTCAACGGACTCCCGGGCAAAATCCTTTATGTACGGGAGAGAAGTGTCGCAGAATCCGCATTTGTGCCAGTAGCATCCTTTCGCCAGTCTCAGCTTAAGCGTGTCATTTTCGGACCAGAGACGCATCATCGGGTTCACTGATTCGTAAACAGGAATATATTTATCCATTTCCAGACCGGAATAATCGGGTGTTCCTCTTATAATGCCTATAGTCAGATGAGAATTATCCGCATATACAACTTTATTCTCTTCGCGGTAAAATGTCCGTACAAGCCCGTCATGCCCGATCTTTCTTTCAGCGTAACTGCATATCCTCAGCATCGGTATCTCCCCGTCGTCAAGGCAGATGAAGTCTGCGTAATCGAAAATGCCGGGATCGGTCAGGCTTCGGAGTTCTGTATTTACATAACCGCCTCCGAGAACTATGATCTTATCCGGATATTTCTGTTTTATGAACTGAGCGGCTTTAAGCGCACCGGTAAGAGTACCCGGAAAAGGAACAGTTAAGGCTATGATATCAAAGCTTTCAATGGAGGCGGATTTCAACTCTTCTTCTATCATGTCCGATATAAGATCGTTACCGGATATGATCTTTTTGCGTATGATCTCAAAAGAAGGCAGGCTCAGAGCAATTTTCTCGCCGTATCTTGAAAGTTCGTAATCGGGGCATATTTTATTATAATCGAGAAAAATATCCTCAAGGTAAAGCGAGCATAAATATTTCGCGTAGTCCGTGTCACTCATTTTCGCGGTATTTTTGTCCAGAGCCGTCCGGAGCATTTTCCCGTCAGGCAGAAAAGTGCATGAGAGAACTTTTTCGGCAAGTCGGTCATCTTTTCCTCTTAAAAAATCAAGGACCTGAACTGCCGTTTCGGACGAGAACAGCCTGCAGGATATTCTGATACCCAGATCTAGGCAGGAAACATCAATTCCGTTAGCCTTTAATGATCCCTGAAGAAAGGGCAGAGAAGCATAAGGCGAATTAAGCTGTGTGAAGGGAGGTGATATGAGAAGTACTTTCATCTGTTTTTTTCCGTTTGTAGGAGACGGACACAATTTAACAAAATTACCTTACAAACACAATTTTATAATTTAAAACAGTATCGTAAATTTACTTGATTTACTCAGATGATGTTTATATATTTTACATAAAAAGCAGGTGTCTCGAATGAATATACGGATGTATGTATTTTTGACGGCTATATTTTTCTTATCAAATGTTTTTCCGGCTGCAGAAAGCTACAATGTCACTGCAGAAGGAAGAGGAACCGATATGGAATCAGCTTTGAAAGCGGCCCAGAAGAATGCTGTCGAGAAGGCTATCGGCGTGTACATAAAATCCGAAAGCAAAATGAAGAACTATATGTCGGAGAACGACGAAGTGATCTCGAGCAGTCAGGGTTTTATCAGTTCGTATGACATCATTGATTCAGAGAAAGACGAAGACGGCATGTGGACTGTCACCATAAGTGCGGTAGTACCTGATTTCGAGTACATTTTTAAAGAGAAGGCAAAAAAAGCGGCTCTGTATTCAGGTTTGATACCCGGGGCCGGACAGATCTACAAAGGCCGTTCTTTGAGGGGATCGCTTTTTCTGGGAGCTGAAGCGGGTCTGATAGCGGGTATATTCATCGCTGACGGGAACATGAGCGACGCCATAGACGACAGGGACGATCCTGAAAATCTTCTGGTCTGGGATTTCTATAACGACAAGGTAAGTAAATGGAAGAACATAAGAACGACATACTATATTGCTGCGGCAGTCGTTCATCTTTATAACATTTACGATGCCTACTCGGTAACTCCTTTACTGAAAAATCTTGAAGCGTCGGCTGTTATAGGGAAGGACAAATTAGGGCTGAGCCTCGTTTATAAATTTTAAAAAAAATCAACGGGATATATTATGAAGAGAATAGGACTGACTGCTTTTACGATGACGGCTCTTATGTTGTTCGCCGTTTGCCTTTTCACCGTATCGTGTACGGACGATTCATCGCCGTCTAGGCCGTCGATAGACGCAGAGGTAAACGGGACTGTGACGGACCTCGAAACGGGGCTCGCAGTGCCGGGCGCGCTGGTCGCGGTGCAGCCGACGGGAAGGAGCATGCTGACGGGAGCCGACGGTCTTTATTCTTTCTCCGGTCTGGACGCTGACGTTTATACGGTCAGCGTGACCAAATCGGGATACGCTCCCGGTTCGGCTGTAGTGAAAGCCGGTTTCGGAGAGATACAGACCGCGGACATCCAGATATCGTCCAAACTGCCTGTGCTTGCCATAGACAAAGCTCTCCTTAATTTCGGTTCGTCCCAGACCACGCTGACCCTTCTCGTATCAAACACAGGCGTGGGCGACCTTGAATGGACCGCCGCTCCGTCTGAAAGCTGGATAAGTCTGAGCACGACCGGCGGAGTAATAAAAACAGGATCCGTCGCTGTCACTGTCACGATAGACAGGACAGGTATGGCTGCGGGTAACTATTCCGTACCGCTTATTTTTACTTCCAACGCGAACAGCCTCACGGTCGAGATATTCGCTTTCGCGGCCAGCTCGACTCAGCCTCAGCTGACAGCCTACCCGACAGTAATGGATTTTACCAAATTCGGTATAGAAACGGCTTTTACGATAGAAAACACAGGAATAGGAACGCTGAGCTGGAGCCTGACTGACGATTCTGACTGGCTGACTTGTTCTCCTGTGAGCGGATCGACCTACGACGGATCGGTGAGCAAAGTGAACATATACATTGACAGGACTGGGCTTGAGTCCGGGATCTATACCGGAACGGTAAGCGTTACTTCTGCTTACGGCAGCGAATCGATCACGATAATCATGGAGGCTTCTGACGCCCCGAACTCCGCTCCCGTGATAGTAAGCCTGACCGCCGATCCTGACGAAGTGCTTCTGAGCGGAACTTCGACCGTTACATGCATAGCGTACGATCCGGATGCCGAGCAGATCACTTACGAGTGGTCGTGCAGCGACGGTTCCTTAAGCGGCACAGGAGCGTCGGCGGAATGGACTGCTCCCGCATATCCTGATTCCTGCACGGTGACCTGTATCGTAAAAGACGCGTCCGACTCAACTTCCTGTTCAGTCAAGATCAATGTAACGGAGACTCCGAACATACCGCCGGTGATCGATTCACTTACTTCCGATTCATACTCGGTAATGCAGAGAGGAACTGCCGTTCTTACCTGCGGCGCAACGGACGCCGACGGTGATCAGCTGACATACACATGGACTTGCGACGGCGGTTCTATCGGGGGGACAGGACCAAGCGAGATCTGGACCGCGCCCGACGAGCTCGATTCCTGCACGGTGACATGCACCGTGAGCGACGGAGATAAATTTGTATCGAAAAGCGTTAAAATAGAAGTTACAGAAGCTCCAAATCTCGCTCCCGTAATAAGCTATCTTGCCGCCGACCCTACCGGTGTGCTCGCAGGAGGG
>JAQVNT010000271.1 GCA_028702975.1 Candidatus Delongbacteria bacterium | reverse complement strand
CCGTTATGCGCAATAGTCTTGCATAAGTCCCCTGCGAGAGTATATATCCTTATAACGCAGCGTTCAGGTATGTTCAGGAATGCGATCTTACGATACTCCTCGGCGTAAACATATTGCCCGTCATTATCTTCCCAGCCCATATCTCTGTATTCAACATCTCCGCGATAAGGATTCGGGACTACGATAATATCATCAGTAGTAGTAAGGTTAGCTGTAACAGTGGCAGTTGCGTTAGACTCTGGGCTGGATTTGATAGCCGGAACACCCATCTTTGGTGCGCCGAAGTCCCTCGCTGTTACTGCGATATATTTCATATGGGCTAAGGTCTGATTATGAAGCACGAACTTGTAATATCTTATATCCCCCCACTCGGGATACGGACTTGTGGCTGTAATGCAACTGTAGCTGAACATACCTTCAAGTTCGTGATCCTTCGTCAAGTCTCTGTTGTCTCCGTAAGGAACAAGGCTGTATATTTTTCCATTTAATACTACTGAAGCAGGATAATCTTCAGAGTGAGCAGCCAGAGTATCGGCAGGAATGGGATTATCGAGATAATCGTTCACATCAGCCACATTTTGATATGAATAATTCACTCTATCCACACTGAAGACAGTCGTAAAATTCTTGAGCTGGCGATCAGGAGAAAGTTCGATTGAATACCCCTCAAAGTCGTACAGCCTTGTGTAGGGATCATAAGTGAACTCAGGCCCCGCTACACCGACACTTCCGTCTTCTCCTGTGTAAAACTCATGGCTGCACCATTCCACGATAACTTCATTGTCTATTTCTGTTACTGTGATCTTAGGTGACGGCGGAGGCGGCGGTGAAGTAAAATCAGGCACTCCGTCTCCTGCATCTAACCTTCCGTTGTCAAAACCATACCTGACCCAAGAACCCTGCGGATAAATTCCGGCGAACTTGTCGTACCTGACCATGTATCCGTAGCCTTCACCGTCCTCAGAATTACCTGTCGGCCCGTAGTCTCCTGACCACTCCTTCCGCCCGAACGGTAGCAGCAGAACGGATCACTGACGACATCGCCGAAAATTGCATCTTTACCCACATCTTCACCGAACCAGCCGTCCTTCTTTGTAGCGCCCCATCTGGTTACAGGGGTATCGAACATCGGAGTGTCAAATACTCTTTCAGCCCAAACGACATTGTAGAAAGCGTCGTACCAGCCCTGATCGTAAAGCGAAATATCCAAACCGTCTGACAGATCAACAACTGATGAGTCTGCATAGTTCGGATCCTGATCAAGTGAAGTATGGAAGTTTTCACTTACCATGTAAGCTAAAGTCAGTTTGAGAGAATCGCCGTATGCGAATTTCCAGACTTTTTTATTGATAAAGCTTTCAGGTATCCCGAGTGAATCATGGTCGGCATCCACAGCCACATTTTCGTATGTTTCATAGCCTAAAGGACCAAAAGAAAGTATAAATCTCTGCTCGTATCCGTTCGCGATATCGTTCATGTTCTTAATTGTACCGTCTGCAATATCTTCAGAAAAGCCTTCATTCCCTATATCGGTCTCAGTTGTCCATCTCTGCCATTTATCCGCCTGAGGTATAGGTGTGCCGTCAGCCTGAGTATCCATCCCCAGATGAACTTCTCTAATGCTCGTTAAATTATAATCGAACTCATCATTCGACATGACCATGTATTTACCGATCTCCCCTAAAGGTGTCCCCTCTGTTCTACCGCCGTAAAGTGGTTCGCCGACATACCAAAGCAAATTGTCGTAATTTGTATCGTCATAACCTTTTTGTGCCGGCGTCAGATCGAATTGCCAGTCGGAATGCAGGCCTGTTTTCCATCTCGGTCCCCAGTCCAGACTCTCGGAATTAAAATCTGTCGAACTCAGATTGAACGAGTATCTAAGGCTGGGATTAGGATTCCTGAGAACTCTTATTGAGAATACGCCTGTCGATCCGTCCAGCGGTCCTTGAGCTCCGGGTTCGTAGTCCATATACCATTCATCTCTTGAAATATAATTTCTCCCGTCATTATCCGCCGACCACACAAGATTCATGTCAACAGATTTCTTTTCTCCCGTAGCAGGATCAATATAGCCGTCCCATTTTTCGATAAATCCGCAAATATCATCCCAAAAACCATATCCGTCTTCATTTATTTTGAAAACATCCGTATCGACATATATTCCGACAAAAAAATCGTAAATATCTTTTTTATCGGAATTCTTGTTGTAGATCGTATAATCCACTATTATAAATTTTTTCGCGTAATCGTAAGGCCACGCATATGTAACCTGCTTTACCTCAACACCTAACGGGCTGTGAGTGGACCCGTCGAACCAGTCCCATGTAAAATGATCCGTACCTTTATCTGTATATCTTGTCGTGAACTGCTCATAAGCTGTTGCTTTCGGATCATAGACTTCCTCAAAAAGACAGTTCATTCTGCCTTCAATAGATGATGTTTCAATAATCCTGCCCAGCGTTAATCCTCTAACATCTTCGTCAAAATAATAGGGTTTAAGCTCATTGCTGTATAGAGAGGTTCCGTCTGCCGCGGTGCTGACCCTGGGGCCTTCAAAAATAGTAGCCCCGTTCTGATTAGTTCCTGAATTCAGATACCCCCCGAACCATATAGAGCTGTTGAACAAATATTCCTGACCGGAACCGCCCGGCATTTCACCGCGGGGAGCTGGCTTGCCTGTACACGGATCGTTCAGTTCTTCCCATACTCCGAACCAGCCGCAATTACTTATATTCATCCATAATGATCCTGCCCTATGCACACGGTTTTGGGTATAAGGTACGTATTTCGATCTCTGATCAGACTCCTGCTGTTTGAACTTTTTTACCATATTTGGATCCATTGCAGGATGCAGTACTATGTTGAACAATAAAAAAATGCAAAACAATAACTTTTTCATTTAATGAACTCCCTAAATATCATACTTAGTCAGCATAATACTTACC
>JAQVNT010000025.1 GCA_028702975.1 Candidatus Delongbacteria bacterium | reverse complement strand
GGCGCCGGGGTCAAGGATCTCGATCCCGATATTTCCGGCTGTTCTTTCGGCAGCTTCCTCAAGCACAACTTCAGGTGCCCTAAGCTCTTTATCCGTCATGAACGCGAACTCCCTGCCGAATCCCAGATAGCCGAGCGCGTCGGCTCTGTTGGAGGTCACCTCAAGTTCGAAGACGATGTCTTCGTAGCCGAAAAGCTCTTTCAGCGGCGTTCCCGCGTCCAGACCGTCATCGAGGATCATAATGCCTTCGTGATCGTCCGAGAGTCCGAGCTCGTCTTCCGCGCATATCATTCCGATAGACTCCTCGCCGCGGATCTTCGTTTTCTTGATCACGAAGTCCTTCACCTTCGCGCTCTCGAGCGCTACAGGCACGGTCTGTCCGGCGGCCACGTTCGGCGCGCCGCAGACTATCGGCAGCACTGCCGTCCCGACATCCACCTTGCACAGGCTCAATTTGTCGGCGTTGGGGTGTTTTACGCATTCCAGAACTTTACCTACGACGAAATCATCGAATTCTCTTTTAATATGTTCAACGCCTTCGCTCTCGAATCCGAGTATAGCGAGCCTGTGAACGATATCACCGATATTATTCCCGTTTATTTCAAAATCAACATAATCTTTAAGCCACTTTGCAGAAATTTTCATTTTGATCAAATTCCGTTGTTATTTAAAACTGTTCAAGAAATCTCAGGTCGTTCTCGGTGAAATCCCTTATATCATTTACGCCGTACTTAAGCATGGCGAGCCTTTCAATACCCAGACCGAAAGCAAAACCCGTGAATTCTTCGCTGTCTATACCTACATTCTCAAGGACTTTAGGGTGTACCATACCGCATCCTCCGAGCTCCAGCCATCCGCTTTTTTTGCAGATCGAGCAGCCTTTGCCTTTGCATTTGAAACAGCTCACATCCACTTCTGCCGAGGGTTCTGTGAAAGGGAAAAAGTGAGGTCTGAACCTTACGACCGTGTCTTTACCGTAAAGAGCTTTAAAGAATTCTTTCAGTGTACCTTTAAGCTCAGCGAACGAAACACCCCTGTTGACATAAAGCCCTTCGCACTGGGAGAACATTGCTGTATGCGTGGCATTCTCTTTTTCATTCCTGTAAACTCTTCCGGGAGAGATTATTCTGAAAGGAGGTTTGCCTTTTTCCATCGTTCTTATTTGTACCGAGGATGTCTCCGTGCGCAAGAGTTTGTCTTTTTCAACATAAAGCGAATCGGTAACTTTTCTTGCCGGGTGCCACGAAGGCATATTCAGAGCGTCGAAGATATAGTATTCAGTTTCGACCTCGGGTCCCGCAGCAACAGAGAATCCCATCTTCCTGAAAATTTTTTTCAGCTCGTCCCTGACAAGGTTCAGCGGATGATATGAGCCTGATTCAGGCATTTTGCCCGGCAGAGTGAGATCGATATCCTCTGCGGAAGTTTCACAATATTTCTCTTTGAGCGAATTGATGATATCGAAAGCCTCATCTCTGAGATCGTTGATGAACTGGCCGAAATCCTTTCTGTTCTCTGGTTCAATGTCCTTTATCTTACCGAAAAGCAGCGTTATCTCGCCTTTTTTTGAGAGATATTTTATCCTTTTTTCTTCCGTTTCCGCATAGTCTGAAGCTGATCTTATATCATCAAGTATCCGGGTTTTTAATTCATTTAGATCGTTCATATGTTTTTTATTTCAACTCCGTCATTATTAATCAGATGCTAAAAATAAATTTTTAAAGTGAAAAAGTCAATAAATATGTCGTAAATAAAAAAGAGCGGGAAACGGGGGTCGAACCCGCGACCCTCAGCTTGGGAAGCTGATGCTCTACCACTGAGCTATTCCCGCTTTTTGTGCTATGCTAAAAAAGGAGATCTCTCTCCTTTATTGTGCTGAAGGCCGGACTTGAACCGGCACAGTACGAGTACCGAGGGATTTTAAGTCCCTTGTGTCTACCAATTCCACCACTCCAGCAGCCATAAGTTCCTTGAGGCGACGGCCAGATTTGAACTGGCGCATAGAAGTTTTGCAGACTTCTGCCTTACCGCTTGGCTACGTCGCCAAAAAAAAGAGCGAGAGACGGGGGTTGAACCCGCGACCCCGACCTTGGCAAGGTCGTGCTCTACCACTGAGCTACTCTCGCTTTCAAGTCGGGTAATATAATTAATGACTCAAAGGATTGCAAGAAAAATTTTCAAATTATCAGATCATATTTTCTCTATTTTTTTCCCAAAATTATTGTTATATTCTAATTATATTCAGATTCTTTGGGATAAAGAGGTTAGGTATGGAACTGATAAATCAGAGATATCAACCGGTGCAGCTGCTTGGACAGGGCGGTTTCGGAAGCGTGTATAAAGTAGCCGATCAATTCGAGTACGGTAAGGTTCTTGCGCTTAAAAAGATCAAAACGGATGTGATTTCAAGAAAAGCAATAAAGGTATTCAAGCATGAATTCAAGTTTCTCATATCGCTCGTTCATCCGAATCTTGTAAAAGTACATGACTTCGATATTGACAAAAAGTCTGACGAGCTTTTCTTTACGATGGAATACATTCAGGGTAAATCGCTGTACAAATCACTCAAGGAGAGTTTTTCCTGGGAAAAAGTTGAAAATGATCTTATACAGGCATCACGGGCTCTCTCCTACATTCATTCAAAGGACATTATACATTACGATATAAAGCCCGATAATATCTTTATAGACGATTACGGTAAGCTCAAGCTGATGGATTTCGGTTTCGCAGGTTCAAAAAATCCTACTGAAGTAAGGGGGACCATGCAGTTCATAGCTCCCGAGCTCATACAGAAAAAGGATGTGACGCACAGGATAGATTTCTTCTCGCTCGGTGTAACCTTTTATTTCAGCATAACAGGAAAGCTTCCGTTCAAAGGGAAGGACAAGCACGAGATCATGGCAAACGCGGTCAAGGGCAACTATACGCCTCTTGAAGAGTTGAGAAAGGATATTCCCAAAAAACTCGTGAAAGTCATTTCCAGACTGATGCAGTCAGATCCGGAAAAAAGGTACGACAGCGCTGACGAAATAATTATGGAACTTATAGACGATAATCAGAAGAGGAATTCAGTTCAGTTCCTGTTCACCGGTCTTGGAATAAGATCATATATTTCTTCAGGAAAACTGATCGGCAGAAAAAAAGAGCTGGGTATTCTTCTCTCGAACTCTTCAAAGGTTTTTGAGGAAAAAGTATTTTATGACAACAAGCCTGTCTTTCTTATCGGAAGGTACGGCATGGGAAAATCTTCAATTTTAAGAGAGTATAAATATCTGATACAGCTGAATGAGAATATAGATTATTTCACAGCTAATTTCGTACGAGGCGACGAGACAAAATATCAGGCTTTCGAGATCATCATCCAGGAGATGTTCAGGGTTTACAATCTTAACCCGGATCAGTATCCCGGATTGAGATTTATATTCGATAACGGCGATGATCATTCTTTGACACCGGATGATTCCGGGATCGCAAAGATCAGAAATATTGAAGAGATCGACGCAATATCTGACTTTTTCTGCACTCTTGCAACGAAACACAGATTTGTACTTGAACTGAAGGATTTCGACAACTCCAACTCTTCAGCCATAAATTTACTTGAAGTACTGACAAGAGAAATGAGAAAGAGCCCCGAGAAAGGTATGACTTTCATGCTGGTTCTGACAATTCAGACAGAGAATCTGAAATCATATCAGAAGATCACTCTAAAAAGACTGAGAGAGAATATTCATAAACTTGAGATCAATAATCTGAACGTTCTTGAGACCCGGGAGTATGTTACTCAGCTGCTGATGGAAGAAAGTATTGCTGAGGAGATTATAAGTTTTATGCACAAATTCACCGGCGGAATTCCATATTACATCAACGAGCTTCTGATCTATCTGTTCAACAGCAATTACCTCAGCCGGTCAAAGATGAAATGGTCGCTCAATCCGGCATTCATGACTGATGTTACGGCAGGATTGAGAGATATAACTTACAGTAATTTTAAAAGATTTTCGAACATAGAGCAGGCAATGATAAAAGAACTGGTTGTTCTGGGCAGACCAATCCCAATGAGCATGCTGGAGGTAATATCAAAAGTTACAATGATAAACAATCAGATCGCGCTTAAATTTCTTCACAAACTGACAGATTCGGAAGTAGTGGAAAAGATCAAGTATTATGATGGATACAGATATTACCTTGCAAAAAGACTTTTTACGAACGCAGTTACAAAAGATTTCAACAAGGATGCTTATTCATTATGGAGCAAGCTGACCGCTGAGCTTATAGAGGAGAAACAGGGAGTAACTTCAGATAATATATATGCTCTGACAGATTATTATTACAGAAGCGAGCGAAAAGACAAGGCGATCGATCTTCTTGAAAGGTCTGTTAACAAATCGCTGGATGAGAACAACCTTGAATTCGCTGTCACGAACCTGAAAAGACTTTACGGTATGATCGATGAGAAAATCTACCCCGAAAAAAAAGTAAACACTTTCATTACGATAATTCATAATCAGTCAGTTCTCGGCAATTATGATTCTGTCCTCGATCAGCTTGTGAAATTTGAGGATGAGGATCATGAAATGACAGGCATAAATAAGCTTAAGATACAGCTGATAAAATACGACTGCTCATCAAAAGCGGGAAGGTACGATTACCTCGATTCAACAAGGTCCTGGCTTAATGCATTTAAAATTAAGAGCAGTTATCCGAAAGAAATGAAAGCTGCCTATCTGGTGTGGCAGGCGGAATATTACAGCAATGAGGGTTTTTACACTAAAGCTGTCAGGCTTTTTAACAAAGCGCTGAAAATATACAGAAAGGGTAAAAGGGATCTGCTTGAAGCAAGAACGGTATTCAAGATATGCAGGATCAGGCTGATTCAGGGCAGGCTTAAGAATGTTTTGAACGAAATGAACACATATTTTGAGACTTTTAAGAAATACAATGAATCAGATGACATACTTGAAGGATATTTGAGTCTGGGAGACATTTATTACAGACTGATGGACAGAGAGAATTCAATTAAATATTATACCGAATGCAACACTCTTGCAAAAGATGAGAACAATATTTCATTCGAAGTTCAGTCGTCCCAGAGGCTATCCGAGTTCAAGCTGAACAGTCTTAATTTTAACGATGCCATCACTCTCATAAACTGCGGCGTAGAGAAACCTGAAGACATAAGTATAGCTGACCTTACAAGCGACATATATCACGGCAGAGCTTCATATTACTACACTACAGGTAAACTCGAACAGGCTTTACAGAGTATCGACAAATCAGTTGACATACGATCGCTTCTCAAAAGAAATGTGAAAATGACAGAATCAATGTTCCTCAAGATAAAGATACTGATAAGGCAACAGAAGATAGTTGAAGCACAGAAGATCCTCGACATTACGAAACAGTACTATAAAAGGGGCAACGTTAAGTATATGGTGGCTTATTCTGTATGCGAAAGCCTCATAAACCTTTATAGCGGAAAGTACAAAAAGGCACTTAAAATTCTTCTTAAGATCAGGAAAACGGTTGATGAGTTCATGCACCTCAAAGAGAGGATCAGTTATAGAATCATCCTTACACTTGTTTATGAGAAACTGAGAGATCTCAACAAAACAATGGGTTCTATCGGAGAGGCTTATGCACTTTACTATCAGAACAATCAGCTTCTTGAGGACGAGAAAATATTGAACTTCAAGCTGCAGATACTTTATAATAAAGTCAGATGTTACGCAGGAGATATGGATAACGGAATTAAAGAGATGTCTAATATTATCCAGTTTCTCGGGAATCATGAACTTCCGTTCTATAAGGCTGTAGTCAATTACAATCTCGGTCAGGTTTACCTTGATTCTGATCAGAATTATAGAGCAGTAGGCTGTTTCAGATCGGCAAAGAAGGAATTCGAGAAACTTTCTACGAATTATCCCGAATACAAATACTCTATTGAAGTAATTGAGAAGATCGAGGGTAAACAGCAGGATGACAGACATGAAGAATAACCGCGTGGATAATGAAGCTCTGAAGAACTGCGAAGTAATGATGTCAAAGCTGGTGCTTGCAAAGTGCGTAAGTAATTTTTTAAGAATATTTACCCGCGATATACTGTTTTTCTCGTTGCTGACTGCACTTGTTGTAGCCATAGAGATCAGCTACAGGTTTGGTACTTCAGGCAGAGAACTTCTCTATTACATTTTAACAATTTTGCTCTTGTTTATTATCATCGTCACGATCATATCTGCAATAAAGACGATCAGAAATTATTTATACAGAAAAAGAGATGTAATATCAGAAATAGACAGCGGTTTCAAACATCTAAGAATACTTATGCTCTTCGATCTTATAAGAATGCCGCAGAAAAACTGCATGGTCAAAGCTGCTGCCGAAGAAATTTGCCTTCAGTACCGATCCCAAAACAGGAGTCCTGGTTTTTTCGGAGCCAGAAGCATGAAAGATGAATATAAAAGGATCATTCTGGCAGTCGTGCTCTTTTCCTTTGTTTTATTCTTTAACCCGGCTAATTCTGCCTTCAGCAGGATATTAAATTATGAGAGTGATTTCACTCTTCCGCCGAGTCATCAGCTTACGATGAGTGTAAAAGAGCTGCTCATACCCGAATCCGACACATTGGAAATAAGCTGCAACGGCTCGGGAGTTGTGCCTGAGATGTTGAACTTTAAGAAAATACTATCAGAAACCGGCACTGAGACTTCTATTATTGTTTCAAACACCGGTAACGGGAAATTCGTGTTCAGCGAGCCTGCATCCAAAAATTTCATATGTTATTTTGAATCGGAAGAGACTAGGTCAGACACCTGTAAAGTTCTCGTCTTAAAAAGACCTTATGTGGAACAGCTGAATGCGAAATTAAAGCCCCCGGCATATACGAAACTTGATGAAAAAGAATATAACAGATCATTCACTCAAATTACGGGATACAAGGGTTCTATTTTAGATCTTGATCTTAAGACAGATCCTCTGGGAGCTGATTCTGTAAGGATAGTTTTCAGGGAAGGTGAGAGTATTTTGATGGATAAAGTATCGGAATCAGAATATTTTTCAAGTATAACTCTTAACTCAGGATCTGATTTCTATTTTTTGCTTTACAGAAATTTCTCTGACGAAATAATGCTTACCAATTTATCTCCCGTTGTTCATAAACTGGATGTGCTCAATGATGAATATCCGTTCGTCAATCTCATTTACCCTGAGGAGGGAATGCTATTAAAGGAGGATATGAATATTCCTGTCTTTGCAACCGGTACGGACGATTTCGAAATAAAAAGAATTCAGCTTCATATGAGAAAGATATCCTTTAACAGGTTCACCGGAAAAAATACAGAATCCGCATATACTGTCAAGACCCTCGAAAATGCAGGTGAAAAGGACGGTATCTCAGTTGTGAATAGCTATGTATCATGTAGCGAACTTAATTTGCTTCCCGAAGATAAGGTCGAACTCTTCCTGAGAGTATATGACAACGATAATATATCAGGCCCCAAATATTCGGATTCAAAAGTCCGAACCGTTGTTCTGCCTTCTCTTGAACAGCTTCTGACCAGTACCGGAGAAAATTACGAAGAGCAGGATAAAACTATCAGGTCAGAACTTGAAAGAAGCAAGGATATTCTCAAAACTGTCGAAGAGATATCTGAGAAATTAAAGAGAAATCAGGATCTGAACTGGGAAGATAAAAACAAGCTCGATCAGATACTTAAGGAGCAGGAGAAAATGAACAGGAACCTGCAGGATCTTGAAACAGAGATAGACAAGAACATTTCTATGCTGGACGAAAATTCCGTTCTTAGTGACGAAACAATGAAGAAGTATATAAAGCTCCAGCAGCTTGTCGATGAAATTTTCTCCAAGGAGATCAAAGATAAGCTTCAAAATCTGTCCGAACTTTCGAATGACGAGAAATTTGACAAAAAAACATATTCCGAACTTATAAAGGATTTTGAACAGAACCAGCAGAAATTCAAAAACGATCTTGAAAAGTCTATTGAAATACTGGAACAGATAAAGAACGAATATATTCTTGATAAGCTCATCAGGCAGCTGGACACGATGATATCTGATCAAAATGAAGTAAATTCAGCGCTCAATTCAAAAGAGATCAGCAGGCAGGAATCGGTCAGAAAAGAAGAGTACATAGAATCATCTTTTGAGTTTTTCAGAGATGAACTTGAAAAGTCGTCCGAGAGCATGAAACTGTCAGGAATGGATTCCGTGCAGAAGAAATCCGAAGAGCAGAATATAGAAAAAGACTTCGCTGAAATTAAAGATCAGATGTCTTCATCAGACTTAAGTAAAGCAAAGAAAACAGGAAGCACTATTTCTTCTAAATTACTGGAGTTGAAGGACGATATTTCAAGCATAAAGAAAAAAATGATGGACGAACAGAAGGAAGAACTGCAAAACGAGATTAATTCTGTAATTGCCGATCTTATCGCCGTATCTGAAGAACTCGAACTTATCAAGAACTTTTCAATTGATATACCCTCAGATTCAGGTCATGCTCCAAGACTCATCCGCGATTACGCCAGGATCGGTTCGTCTCTTGAGGCGGCGGCAGTAAAGATATTCGAAATAGCCAAACGCACTTTTTTTATTGATAAAATGGTAATAGCTCAGGTTGGAAGGATTGAAGAGCTCTATCAGACTACATCGCTTATATTCAATAATAGGCAGTTTCGTTTCACTTACGACAGGAATGTTGGCCTCATGGGGAATATAAATACGCTTGCTGTACTATTGGAAGAGGCTGTTGAAGATATGGAGTCGGCAGATTCGCCTTCCGGACTTGAAGAGATGCTCAAAAAGATGGAGGAGCTCGCCAGAAAGCAGGCGCAACTAAACAAAAATACTTCTCAGGCAATGTCTTCGTCTCAGGGAACGGGAATGACGCAGATGCAGGAGATGATGAACAGGCTTGCTCAGGAACAGGCTCAGCTTTATGATGCTCTCATGAAGATGCAGTCCGGTATGAAGAGCCCCGGCGAGCAGGGCGAGCCCGGAAGCGAAGGAGCTCCCGGAGACGGGATCGAAGGTCAGCAGGGTAACGCGGGAAGCGGTTCGCCCGGGGATAGCGGCACAAGAGGAAACTCGGGTAATCCTGTCGCCGGCCAGAACGGAGATTTCTCAGGAGAGGGCAGCGGACTGGGTAAAAGATTAGGAAACATAAGTTCAGATATGAAAGAGATCGAAGATCAGCTGAGGGATAAAAAACTGGACGAATCTCTTCTTTCAAAGCAGGATCAGGTACTGGACAAACTGCTTGACGCCGTTGAATCCATGAAGAGAGAAAAGCTTGACAATAAGAGAGAAAGCAGATCAGGCAGTAAAATTGCGGTCGACCCGGGAAATATTAAGATTGACGGCGACAACAATCTGAAGGAAATGCTGATAAGAACGCTGAAGGACGGATACTCTAATGAATATAAGATCAAAATAAAAAAATACTTCAGAGAACTTGAAAATTGATAAAAAGGAGGAGATCATGAAAAAAATACTCAAGAATCTCATACTTATATTTACGGCATTCGTTATCATTTCATGTTCAGGAATGAATGACAAACTGACCGTCATCTCATTAAGCTCGCTGAACGGGAATATTTTCCCGATAGAAAAAGACTCGGTCAAAATTGGAGGGTTCAGTCTGTTATCCTCAAAGATAAAAGAGCTTAATAAAAATAACAGGATCAAAACTGACATTATCGGCAACTCTAATTTCATCTACGGAACAAGGGAGGCCTATCTAACCTCAGGAAAGTCCGTTATAGATCTGATGAACATTCTAAACTTCAGCTGCCTGGTCATAGGTCACAGAGAATTCTATTTCGGTTACGAAGAGCTTGCTGAGCTGGCTAAACAGGCGCAATTCCCTTTCATATCTTCAAACATTGTGAACAAAGATTCGACCAGAATTAGTTTTATTAGGCCCTACATAATACTTAAAGACGGTAAAAGCGCAGTGATCGGTATAAGCACGAGTAAGGTCATAAAAGCTAATCTCGAAAAAGACGTGAGCAGCATTGCCGTGCTCGATCCGGCAGATGCAGTTGCCAGGTATTCTGCCGAACTGAAAGAAAAGGGGGTAGGTATTATTATCGTTGCCGGAGATTACAATTGCGGTGAAGGTTCGGGATCTAATCTGACTACTTCTGAGGCGGACAGATTATTTTCGCTCCGCGATGTAGATGTTTTTCTGACAACGACCGAGAACAACAGAAGTTGTTCGCTCGAGGGCAAAAAACCTGTTTACAGCTGCGGAATTAACGGTTCTGAACTTATTTCATTCAGTGTTGCCGGTGATAAAGTAGAAAATATAAAGAAATACGCTGTGAACTCGGGAGGATTACAGCCTGATAAGGAGATAGCTTCACAGATGGCTGAGATAAATAATATGATCGAGGCTTTGACCGGAAAGGTACTTGGAACAGCTACAGATGATATTCCGCATGCTTTGGGGGATAAGTTTAGCGTGGAGACGCCCCTCGGGAGCCTCATTTCAGATATAATGAGAGAGTACACCGGTACAGAAATTTTTTTTATGAATAGCGGAAAGGTAAGGAATGGTTTTGAAAAAGGCCCTGTGACTCTTGGAGATCTATATGACATAATGCCCTATGAAGGTAATATAGTATCCGTAAAAATGAACGGAGAACAGATACTTGCTGTTCTTGAGAGTTCATGTTCTCTCAAAATGAGTAAGAGTTTTCTTCAGGTGTCAGGTCTCAGTTTTACTTTCGATTCTTCAGCCAAACCGGGAAGCCGCGTGCAGAAAGGGAGCGTAAAAATTAAAGGAAAACCGCTTGACAGAAAGCGTGTTTATACCGTATCCTTAACTGATTATATTTATCAGGGAGGAGACTCATACAACGAATTTATCGATCTTGGTGTGGAACTTGATACGGTTCATCAGAAACAGATGAGAGAAATAATCAAGGATTACATATTGACAAGAGGATCGATAAGCAAAGGGGAGAACAGCAGAATTACAGACGTTTCTAAACTTTAAATGGAGAATAAGCTTTGGCTTCGACAGATATGATGAGGGATAAATTAATATACAGACTTGTTTTTCTGTTTATAATGATCGTTCTTCTTCCTATAGGTGTAGTGGCGTATTTTTTTTACGATCTGATAATCGATAGCCATAATGAGAATATCCTTAATTCACTAGAATCAGGAGTGAGTTTTATAAATACGACATTTTCGCACAGCTCTGATATCGTATCCGCAAATACAGTAAGGATAAAAGACGATTACAGATTCAAAAACGAAGTTAGCCGGATCGTAGAGAAAAAGAACGACGGTTCTGGTCTAATGAATTTTTTAAGGGTAAATTATAATTTTGACGGTTTCAAACTTTCAGACAAGTCCGGATCTTTTGATTGCTTCTTTTCGAATAAGATCAAGGATAATTCTTTTCGTCCATGTCCCAAAGATCATAACTCTCCCGTTGTCAGTTTCAGCAACAATAAATTTATAATCTCGACCTCGCTTCCGTTAGTTATAGGCGGAGAAGAATACTGTATCGAGCTTATAAAGGAAATTGATAATTACAATATATACGAGGTCGGCAAGAATCTGGGTTTTGACTTTACTCTACTTGAGGAAAAGAATTTGGTACTGAACAGCATTTTCACGACAGTATATGACAGCTACGGAAAGCCGGTTAACGGGAAAAGCATTGAAATAAAAACCAGTTCAACATTACTAAATGAGGTTTTCGACTTTGATATTGCTTCTTCTAAAAGGAAAATGTACTTGTTCAAGCCGGTAAATTTCGAAAATAATTTTCTCGGAGCCGTGTCTCTGATCGAAGATGTTCATTATGTGAGATCCGCTCAAAAACATTTTGTGATCATGCTTGGGATATTTGCAGGACTTTTATTTTTG
>JAQVNT010000270.1 GCA_028702975.1 Candidatus Delongbacteria bacterium | reverse complement strand
TCCGGTAGTATTGAAAAGCGTGTCCATCAAAAATTCGGTAACTTCGGCGAGATTGCCAGATGTGGATGAATTCGAGACCGAGACGCTGAACTTTTTTTGCGACGGTATGAACTGGATAGCCTGGTATGTTCCCCCGTGTCCGGCGGCGGAGCACAGAACATCGCGGTTCCTTTTTATTCCCGCTTTTTCGTTCGCGGTCAGAGAATCAGTTATGTTCTCGTACCTGTAGCAGTAGATAGGGTCATATAGTTTTCTGTGGTGATTCGTGGTTACGAGGTTCTGACCGAAACGCGGGTCATTGACGGAGTAGTCGCGAACGACCGCGCCGGATGCGTTGTTCGCTTCCACTGCAAGCGAGGGATATGGCGCGGCGGCAGGCGCCGCCGCCTCTATTATATATGAATCGGACCTGTTCTTGTCAAGAACAGCCTGATAAACATCGTATGCGTCATTACTCCCGTCGCCGTTATAATCATCAGTTTCGACCGCGTTCCTGATCGTGAAATGCATGGGATGAAAAGGCGGTCCGACCGGATCCGAATAATAATTTCCCACATTGTGGAACGCGCTCAGTCCGGAATCGCTCATAATAGACAGCCCGCCCATCATTCCCGCGAACCCGAGCGTAACGAAATTCCTTTCACCTTCAGTCGTGTTGTTGTGTACGATCATCACCTGATTTCTGGTAAGCACTTCATCAACGCTCCAGTCCAGAAGTCTGGTTATAACCGTTTCCCCGTTAAGCTCAGGATCGTCCGCTGTTGATTCCCCGTAGCTCGTCAGTGATGAACAGCCCATATACAAAGGAATATCTTTGCCCTCCCTTTTTGCATACAATGCTCTAAAATCAACTATGACATTTGCGAACAGAATATCTAATGAATCCAGCTCTCTGCCCATGACTTCCGAATAAAGATCGATCCCGCCCAGCCTCATTCCGTCAATGATCCCTCCGGCTTCGGTCCTGTATTTATCCTCGATCTCAAAATTGTTTTGAAAGTATGAAATATAGTAATTATAGACGCCCATGTTATTGCCGAAGAACCGGTAAAGGTAATAATTCACAGCCACATCCTTTATCTGCTCTCCTCCCAAGTATCCGTACCCGAGGCCCCTTTCGTAGTGGTCGCCCTGAACGAAAATCACTTTGAGATTGTTGACCGTTACACTGTCGCAAACGGGAATCTGAGCCGAAAGTAAAAATGCAATTGTAGCGGGAAACAGAATAAATATATACTTCACAAAACACTCCGGTAACGTTATGTTAAGTTTAATAACAAATTGGATCTAAATCAAGAAATAAAAAACGGCTTTTTGTTTAGTTATAATAATTTTCCCGCTATAAAACCTGTAGTCCATGCAGCCTGAAAGTTAAATCCTCCGGTAATTCCGTCAATGTCTAATATCTCTCCCGCGAAATACAGGTTTTTGCATACTTTGCTCTGCATTGTATTAAGATCAATACTTTTCAGACTAACACCTCCGCAAGTTACGAACTCTTCAGTAAAAGTTGACTTACCCTTGACCTCATATTCTTCATTCGTTAAAAAATTTGTGATCTTATTTATGTCTTTATTCCCCAGCTCTCCCCATTTTCTATCCGAAGAGATCCCGTATTTGTCCATGAGAAACATCCATAGCCTGTCAGGTATAGCATATGGTCTGTAATTGCTTAATATTTTATTGCTATGTTCGTTCATTATGTTTTTCAGATATTGCGTCACTTTCTCATAATTAGGCTCATTTACCCAATTGACACGGATCTTAAAATTATACTCTTTTTCGTGCAGTTTGACAGCTCCGAAAGATGACAGCTTTAGAATAACGGGACCGCTCATTCCCCAGTGGGTTACCAGGACTGCCCCTGCCGCTTTTATTTTTGTACCCTGAATGTTTACGACGATGTTTTCTACCACGATCCCCATCAGGCCGGTTATAGATTCCGAGGGCATATTGAACGAAAATAACGACGGTACGGGCTGTTCAATCTTATGACCTAGTTCTTCCAGCCAGTTCAGACCGGCTCTTTTTGGAGATCCTCCGGTTGCAACGATGACCTTATCAAAAATTCTTGAAGGGAGCTCTTCATTTATAAATTCCAATTCAAGCTTATCGCCTATACTTTTCAGCGATCTTACTCCGGAGTTAAGCTCTATCTTAATACTCAACCGTTCCACTTCTTTTAGAAAGCAGTCTATAATACTTTGTGAATTTTGAGACTCGGGAAATACACAATTATCTCCCTGAGTAACCAGTGGAACTCCTCTGGCTCCGAACCATTGTGTTGCATCTTTATTGCTGAAAGTATAGAACATTTTTTTTAAACTCTTTCCGCCTCTCGGATAAGCTTCACACAGTTCATCGATCGAGCTGCATCTGTTGGTTACATTGCACCTGCCTCCGCCCGAGATCTTGACCTTTGACAGAAGTTTGTCCGATCTTTCAAGTATCGTGACTTCCGAATTAGGAAAGTTTTCTTTCGCTGCTATAGCCGAAAAAAATCCTGCTGCCCCTCCGCCTATTATTGCGATCTTCATATTGCTCCGCCGTCCATTTTCTTCCCCGCTCCGGACTTTGCCGTAAGTTTAATAACAAACACGGTCTAAATCAAGAAATAAAAAAAGGCCTCTTTAATGAGACCTTTTTTCATTGAGGAGAGAGTATTTAGTATTCATTCAGTTTGTGTCTGAATTTTGATATTGTGTTCCTGAATCTGAAGGTGAAGTTTAGTGCCTCTACGGCTTTTTTATCTTCAACTGTCATCAGTTTTTCTAATTTATCTATCTTCATTTTGTGCTCCTTTTTTTTCTGTTTATTTCAATTACACAGGTAATATACTACCGGATAAGGAACCGTCAAAGGCAAGTCCGACGAAATGCAGAAACCGGGGTGGGAAAGGTTTAACTTGAACATCATCCGGATTTTAGGTAAATTATACTGTCTAACTTTTCTGGAGAATGTAATGAAGCGAAGTGTAA
>JAQVNT010000024.1 GCA_028702975.1 Candidatus Delongbacteria bacterium | reverse complement strand
GTCAGTTACAGATGCAGCTGAAGGCGAAAACTCGGTTCTCAGGGGAATAAATTTTATTAAATCTAAGTGCGAAACTTTGAGCATTACCGACAAGACATTCGCACCGTTCGTCAGCGATATAGAATCAGCCTATCAGGCTGTAAAGGAATTTTCATCAGCCTGCGAACTCTATTCCAATTCGCTTGAGTTCGACTCCGAAAGATACGACATGCTCAGCGAAAGGTACATCTCTTTAAAAAAGCTGATGAAAAAGTTCGGGCCTGATATCGCTGATGTCGTCAGTTACAGGAACGAGATCTCTGCACAGCTTGATTCGATCGACAACATAGGCACAGACCGCGAAAAACTGGTTAAGGATCTCAATTCTCTCGAAGAGAGCATGAAAAAGGAATGCGCAGGGCTTACGGCCGCAAGGAAGGCGGGAGCAAAGAAATTCTGCTCCGCGATAGGACTGGAATTTGCCGAAGTCGGTCTGAACGGGGCCGAGATGAGCATAAGGATATCGGAGAAACCGGTCTCGCCGGACGGCGCCGATGCGGTCGAGTTCTACATCAGAACGAATGTCGGCGAAGAACCCAAGCCGCTGTCAAAGACAGCCTCGGGCGGCGAGGTGTCAAGGATCATGCTCTCGATCAAGAATATTACCGGCGCGGGCAGGGAAGCTCAGGTCTCCGTCTTCGACGAGATAGATTCGGGTATCAGCGGAAGAGTTGCGGAAAAGGTGGGGGAAAAGATACAGAAGCTCTCTTTAAACCGTCAGGTAATAGTTATCACCCATCTGCCCGCGATAGCATCCAAAGGCGGCTCGCACTTTTCGGTCAGGAAGCGCGTTGAAGGCAGCAGGACCCAAGTCGGCGTCATAAAGCTCAATAAAGCTCAGAGAACGGAAGAGATCGCATCGCTTATCACGACCGGTCATGCAGGGGACGACCTCAAAAAGCTCGCCGGGAAAATGATCGGGGACTGAATGTTTCAGGTAACAGGCTAAGACCATGTCTTTGAATAAATTCGAATCAAATATCCCGAAGGCTTACACCTACGATTTTTTAAAGAACTTCATGCTGTTCTCGGGCGTGCTCGTTCCGTTTTTTACGCAGTGGGGAGGGATAAAATTCTCGCAGATCATGATCCTTCAGGCGGTCTTCACGCTGGGCATGTTCCTCTTCGAGATCCCGACCGGCGTTGTGGCGGACAGGTACGGCCGCAAAACGAGCCTGATCCTGTCAGGCGTCTTCACTGCGCTCGCAGTGCTTGTGTACAGCTCGCACCCGTCTTTTCCCGTCTTCATTGCCGGCGAGCTGCTCTGGGCGGTCGGGGTGACGCTCGCGTCCGGCGCGGACACGGCTCTGGTCTATGACTCGCTCATTCAGACCGGGGAGGAAAAGGGGTCAAAAAAGATACTGAACAGGGTGGAAAGCATAGGGCTTTTCGCCATGGTGTTCGCCGCGCCGCTGGGCAGCCTTGTCGCAAAATACATCGGGGTCAGGTGGGCTATGATCCTTTCAGTCATACCGATCTCGTTCTCGATCGTCATTGCGCTTACTTTTACCGAGCCTCCGGTCGTCCGCAAAAATGAAGAGAAGGATTATTTTAAGATACTCAGGTCAGGCCTCGCTTACTTCCGGGGACACAGGATCCTCAGGCTCCTCACGATCGACTATGTCGCGATCATGACAGTTTCGTTCTTTCTCATCTGGGTGTATCAGGTCGTTCTCAAAAGCCTCGATTTCCCGCTTGAATATTACGGGTTCGTCCATGCGGGGATAGTCATTGCTGAGATCATAGTGCTGAACGGTGTGATAAAAATGGAAGCCGTCGCAGGCAGTAAAAAAAGGTATATTTTCATCTCGACACTTATTGTCGGGGTCTGCTATCTCGTTCTGTCATATACTTACAACATAACAGCAGCGATCGTCTGCATGCTGATCATTGCCGGATTCGGGCTGACCGTCAAACCTCTATTCTTCAGCTACATGAACAAATACATCGAATCGGAGAACAGGGCGACAGTACTTTCAGCAGTATCAATGGCAAGATCCATCGTCACCGCCGCCGCAAACCTTATCTTCGGATATTTCGTCGATATCAACTTACGATATACACTTTTTGCGCTCGGAATCATCACCCTCGTTTTCGCCTTCACTTCAAGAGTCACCGAAGAGCATTTGAAGGATTAACGAATAACTATTTTAACTGAAACTTCTTGCACGAATTAAATAATTATCTTATATTTAGATGAAACAGACCTCTATATCGTATTGTTATTGGTTGGAAAAGGGGTGTGTTTCGTTTGAGAAAATGATTAAATAGGGGTGCATTATGATCCGTTCTAACGAGAAAAGTCTGAAAGACTGGCTGAATTCATACGGAAGGAAACCTGTAATAATCAGAGGCGCACGACAAGTGGGGAAATCTACTTTGGTGCGGATGTTTGCCAAAAATGAGGGTCTTGATCTTGTCGAGATAAATCTCGAAAAATATCTGTTCATGAATGAAATATTTAAAACTTTCGACATTCCAGTCATTCTCCGGGAACTGGAGGGAATCGCAGGCAAAACATTCAATGAAAAATCACTTTTGTTTCTCGACGAAATCCAGGCAGTCCCAAATGCTCTGGCCTGTCTAAGATATTTTTATGAGGAGAGGAAAGAGCTGCCGGTAATTTCTGCAGGATCGCTTTTAGAATTCACTCTCTCTGAACATAGCTATTCTATGCCTGTAGGCCGGGTTGATTACCGCTACCTCGGACCTATGTCGTTCAATGAATTTATTTATAACCTTTATCCGGAACTCAAAAAATATATTTCAAGTATTAATGAAGTGAAGAACATGCCTGATACTATCCATAAGAAGCTCACAGAAAAATTCAAAGAGTATCTATTCATCGGAGGGATGCCGGAAGCTGTACTAGCCTATAAGGAAACGGGCAGTTTGGAAAGCGTAAAAACCGTACACCGTTCGATATGCGATACTTACCTGGATGATTTTGCGAAATACGGAAAGAAATCAAAAGAGCTTCTTCTGCTTCAAAAACTCTTCAGGGCTATCCCGCAGAATATCGGAGATAAGGTTAAATATACAAATTTGTCAAAGGAACACAAATCAGTTGAAGTTAAATCTGCTGTCGAAATGCTGATCAAAGCCAGAATATGCAATCCTGTTTACGGCTCGGACTGTTCGGGAATTCCTCTAAAGGCGACCGAGAATCGCGAGGTCTATAAGCTTATGTTTCTTGATGTCGGGCTTGTAAATCACATTACCGGACTTGATATAAATAATATAAATTCGCTTGATGCGGATTCTCTTATAAACAAAGGCCGCATCGCTGAGCAGTTCGTGTCCCAGCATCTTATAAATTCTGAAGATATGACGAGACCGTCCGATCTGAATTACTGGCTGAGAGAGAATAAAAAGGGGAATGCGGAGCTTGATTTTGTCGAAGAAATCGGCGGGAAGATCGTACCACTGGAGGTCAAATCCGGCAAAAGCGGTACATTAAAATCACTTCATCAGTTCGTAGCTCTTAAAAAGGATATAAAATACGCCGTAAGATTTGATTTAAACAAATATTCAAACCAGACAGTCAGGCAGAAAGTTATAACTGAAAGAAGGGAAGAAACCGAAGTCGAATACATACTTGAATCTTATCCGGTTTATGCCGCCGGTCTTTTGACCTGATGAAATAATGCTTGACAAATTCTCCGTCCTCGAGTATAATTTCCTGTAATTGTGTGTATAGAGTTGTTCAAATAAAATGAAAGAAAAACTGAAATATTATTGTACGAGCTTAAAAGAATTCGTTGTATAGATGAAATTAATATTTTGGAGCGGTTTATGAACAGAAATATCATGATATTATCAGCTTTAATTACAGTTTTTATCGGCAGCGCCGTCTGCGGAACGGGAAAAACCGAAAATATAATTCAGCTCGGTCACAAAGGTGAAATAAAATGTGCGGCACTTTCGCAAGATGGTAAATTTGTCGTTACCGGAGGCGAAGATAAGACGATAATTCTGTGGGATGTTGTCAGCGGTAAAGAAATAAAAAGATTTACGGGGAGTCTTTATCCTATCTCGCAAATCATTCTGACAGACGATATGTCAAGAATGGTGTCATTAAATTACGATAGCGCTTATAGGCAGGAGACATTGGTCTGGGATATAAATTCAGGCAAAATTATTCATAAGCTTTCCGGAAATGATAAAGTCAGGTTCCTTCGTGACACTAAAACTATTGCAACAGGTGACAAGCCGGATTTCTCATCCAAGACTCTAAGATCAGTGGTTTATGACATTATAACTGGTGAAACTGTAAAAGAATCTTCTGCCAAAACAAACACCAACGGATTCGGTGAATACATTACAATGATGGATGACGGAGTCCATGCGGTTTCCTTATCTAATACAGAACATTCAGTTTCGATCCGTGAAGTAGAAACGGGAAAAGAGGTTAAGAAATTCGGTATATCATCCGATTACTCAACAATCGGAAGTATAAGCGGTAACGGCAGAATATGTATTGTAGAAAAAGTGTCAAATAATGCAAACATTTTTTACGATATTGAAAAAGGATCGGAGATAGGAACAATACCGGGTTATTTAAGGTCACTCTCCTACGACGGAACATTAGCGATCACTGTCAAAATTATAGGAGACCACACCAAGAAAACAGATTTAATAATTTGGGATACGCTGAACTTGAATAAAATTGATTCGATAAAGGTTTTACAGGGGTCTTGCGGTCCGGAAACTCGTGTTATTACGCAAGGTAATGAATTTCTGCTCTATAACGAAAATTCAACTCTTTATATGTACAACTTAAAAGAAAAAAAAATAGTTAAGACATTTAATTCTTCAACATCGGACAACATAAGCCTGGCTCTATCGTTTGACGGGAAATATGCCGCTACCGGCTCATTCAGCAATCCTGTAGTTAAATTATGGGATATTGAAACAGGGAAACTTCTGAAAATATTCAAAAATAAAACAGCCAATGTTGAGGCAGTATCTTTTTCAGAAGACGGGTATAAAATAATTACAGGAAGCAGTGATTTTTTTAAGGGAATAAATAATTTAAACATATGGAATATTGCAGACGGAAAAGAAATATTATCTTTACCGGTAAAAGACAATTCCAGCGAAGCGGTTCTGCTGGCGGATAATAATACCGTTTATTACAGTTCGCTTTATGAAATAAATTTATATAACATAAAGTTGAAAAAAAATGTTTTAACATTAAAGGTGCCTTATACTTCGGTTCCGTTACTTACCCCCGATAAAAAATATATTGTTTACAGCGGCGATTCAAGAACTGACGATAATTCCGTTTACTTCGTTTCAATTCCGTCCGGTAAAATTTTTAAAAAACTGCCCGGTCAAAAGTTCGACGGTTCTTTTACAACTGGACATACAGGAACGGTCGTATCGGCAGATATTTCTTCTGACGGGAAAAAGTGCGTCACAGCCCAGAAATATTGTAGTTCTAACGGGGTTTATAAACAGATCATTTTATGGGATTTTGAGAATATGAAAGAATTAAGAGTTTTTAAGCTTTCCGATTCCTATTCTGATTATGATTCAAACAATATTTATGTTCAGTTTTCACCGGACGGAAATAGTATTATTGCTCATTTTTTAGGAAGATACGGAGATATATGCGGTGTTAAAGTTTTCGACTGCGATTCGGGTAATGAATTACGAACAGTAGGAACAGGATATGATCAGTTCCGCCTGGCACGCGTGACACCTGACGGAAAAAATCTTGTTACCGTTAACAATAACAACACCTTGCGAGTATGGGATTTAGGATCAGGTAAGAATCTACTTAATATGACAGCAAGCCCGGATGGGACTCAATGGATTGCATTTGACAATGAAGGTATTTGGGACGGGTCACCCGACTGCGGAGGTCTTGTAGCGATGGTTAGCGGGCTGGACTGCTGGAACATCGACCAGTTTGCAGTTAAGAATAACAGGCCTGATATAATTCTTGAGAGGCTGGGATCAGATGATAAAGAACTGATATCACATTATTATCAGCAGTATAGCAAGCGATTGAGAAAGCTGGTCTTGTCCGAAGAACAAATTTCAGGAGAACTCCATGTTCCGGTAAGCATAATAAATGATTCAAAACAGGAAGGAAAGTATTTTAATCTTAATTTCAGCCTTTCAGACAGTAAATACCAGCTCAAAAGGTATAATGTTTATGTGAACGATGTTCCATTATACGGTTCTTTTGGAAAAGAAATAAGCGGAAGCTCTGCTTCGCTTTCAGAAAAGATCGAGCTTATATCAGGAACGAATAAGATCGAAATATCCTGCATGAACGAAAAGGGAACCGAAAGCTACCGTGCTCTAACATATGCAGACTATAAAGCGGAAGGTAAAGGCGACCTGTACTACCTCGCTTTTGGTGTTTCGCTATACAAAGACAGCTCACTTAACCTGAAGTACGCGGATAAAGACGCAAATGACCTTTCTGAAGCTTTTTCCAAGCTGAATATATCACAATTCAATAATGTTTACACAAAAACATTTACCAACGAACAGGCTACGGTTTCAAATATTAGATCAGCGAAGGATTTTCTGACAAATTCCAAGCCTGACGATACATTTATTCTGTTCATAGCAGGTCATGGAGTGCATGATACCGATAAAGAAGCTACTTATTATTACCTGACGCATGAGACTGACCTAAATAATCTTTCAGCTACAGCAGCCAACTTCGAACTTATCGAAGATATTCTTCAGGGAATACCACCGAGGAACAAATTATTCCTGATGGACACCTGCGAATCAGGCGAGATCGAAGATGGAGTTCAGAACACCTATTATGCTTCAGCAGATTCAAGAGGCTTGAAGGGAAGAGGAATAAAAGTAGTGGAGAAGGTTTCAGCCGAACCTGTAATGTCTGAAAAGCGAACATACTTATTCGAAAAAGACCGCTATATTTACAATGATCTTGCAAGAAGATCGGGAGCAATAGTTTTCTCTTCATCAAAAGGAGGTGAGCTTTCTTATGAGAAAGACGATATTCAGAACGGACTTTTCACGGAAGAAATTATAAAATGCTTAGCATCAAAAGAAGCTGATAAGGATAACAACGGAGTTATCTCAACTGGTGAGCTTAGAGACTATGTCTCCAAAGCTGTTGCAGCTTCATCCGGCGATCTCCAGCATCCAACTGTTGACAGAGATAATATTTATCAGAAATTCGGATTTAAGGTATTTAAATGATTCTTGATAAAAATCTTCATAACGACATACTTGACAAACATACTTTCTGTATATATATTTAGTATATACTAAAAGGAGGCTATTATGAAAACTTTATCTCTTAAAATCGATGATCTGATTCTTGCAGAAACGGACAAGATTCTCCAAACCTTAAATAAGCCCAGAAACAGATACATAAACGAAGCTGTTGAAAATTACAATAAAATGCAGAAAAGAGCTTTGCTCGAAAAAATGCTTGCAGGCGAATCTAAGCTTGTAAAAAAAGAATCGCTTCGCGTACTTGAAGAGTTCGAGGACATAAATGAAGACGATTAATCAGTTCGAAATTTGGATAGCAGATTTAAGTCCTCAAATAGGTACAGAACCTGGCAAAACAAGATCTGTAGTCATAATTCAGACCGACCTTCTGAATAAAATCCCTCATCCATCCGCAGTTATTTGTCCGATAACCACAAAAATCGAAAACAAATCTGAAATATTAAGGGTTCATTTAAAAAAAGACGAAGCAAATGTCTTACAGGATTGCGACATAATGATCGATCAGATAAGAGCGATTGATAACAAAAGACTTGTAAGAAAAGTCGGGGACATTCCGCAGGAACTGATACCGGAAGTAAAAAATAATATTAAAATAGTTTTGGATATAGAATAAAATGAGTAAAGTCCTTATCAACAAGTATTATCAGAACCTTGAAAGAGCGATGACTTACGGGAAGAGCTCGAACGAGATGAGCATCAGGAACCATTTCTGGACGCTTCTTAACGAATATGCGCACGAATTTAACTACGAAGTCGTGCCGGAAGTCAAAGTGCTCGGAACTAAAGGAAAAGCCGTAACGCCGGACGGAGTTGTAAGAAACCTGTGGGGTCTCGATGTCGGTCTTTGGGAGAGCAAGGACGAAAAGGACGATCTTGACTCAGAAATTGATTCAAAGGTTAAAAAGGGCTATCCGTTAACGAACATTCTTTTTGAGGACAGCAGGCAGGCGGTACTTTTTCAGAGAGGCGAAGAACTTGTCAGAATAGATATGCGCGATCCGGATAAGCTTCACGGAATTTTGCTTACTTTTATCACATTCAAAAGCGAAGTCGTTTATAAATTTGAAGACGCGATCGAGAAATTCAAGGCTGACATTCCGGCGATCGTAGAGGCACTCAGAGCAAGTATTGTCAAGAACCGCGAAAATAATCCTAAATTTATTGCTGCGCAGGAAACATTTTTTGAATTGTGTAAGGCTGAGATCAATCCCGATATTACGCTTGACGATATCAGGGAAATGATGATCCAGCATATTCTTACGGGCGATATATTTAATAAGATATTTGACGACCCTGATTTCCACAGGCATAATACCATCGCATCGGAGCTTGAAAAACTGATCGAGACTTTATATACCTATCAGGACAGAAGAAATTTACTGCACAGTATTGAGCATTATTATGAAGCTATAAATGCTACTGCGGCAGCTATAACCGATCATCATGAAAAACAAAAATTTCTCAAAGTACTCTACGAAAATTTCTATAAAGTCTATAATCCCAAAGCTGCGGACAGGCTCGGCGTCGTATATACCCCGAATGAAATCGTTCAGTTCATGGTAAAAAGCACCGATTATCTTCTTCATAAGCACTTTGGAAAAACGCTTGCCGATAAAAATGTAGATATCCTCGACCCTGCGACAGGTACGGGAACATTCATCTGCGAGATCATGGAACACGCAATTCCGAGCCAGAACCTAAAATACAAATATGATAACGAACTCCACGCGAATGAAGTTGCGATCCTGCCTTATTACATAGCTAACCTGAATATCGAATACACTTTCAAGCAGAAAATGCAGTATTACGCTGAATTCAACAACCTCTGCTTCGTGGACACTCTCGATAATGTGGCGGCTTTGCATTATGAAGGTAAGGAAAATGATCTCTTCGGGCTCACGTCGGAAAATACAAAACGAATCAAAAAACAGAACAGCAAAAAAATATCGGTCGTGATCGGAAATCCGCCTTACAATGCAAATCAGCTCAATGAAAATGAGAACAATAAGAACAGAACCTACCCCGAAATAGATAAGCGCATAAAAAACACATACATAAAATACAGCACTGCGCAGAAAACAAAACTCTACGATATGTATTCAAGATTTTATCGCTGGGCAATGGACAGGCTCGACAAAAACGGAGTTTTAGCCTTCATAACAAACCGAAGCTTTATTGACAGCAGGACTTTCGACGGCTTCAGAAAATGCATTCAGGAAGATTTCAGCAATGCCTACATAATTGACACAAGAAGCGATGTCAGAGCTAATCCAAAGATCGCAGGAACCACGCACAATGTATTCGGCATCCAGACCGGCGTAGCCATAATGTTCCTCATTAAAAAAGAAAGAAAAGATTCAAACTGCCATATCGAATATGTAACAATGGAAGACAACTGGCGCAAAGAAGAAAAACTGGGCTGGCTACGAAACAATCCGATAGAAAAAATCCATTTCACCCATGTCATACCCGACAAAAATAATAACTGGATAAATTTATCGGAAGACAATGATTGGGAAGAGATGATTCCAATAGGGTCTAAAAGCACTAAAATTGCCAAGTCAGCTAATAGAATTTTTGAGCTTTATTCAAATGGTATAGTAACAGCGAGGGATGAATGGGTTTATGACTTGGAATCAAATAGTTTATGTGATAAAATAAAATATTTTTATTCAGAATATAATTTTTTGTTAAGTAAATGGAAATTAGAATGTAATTATGAAAAAGTAGCGAAGCTAAAATCTAATGATCTTTTAGATTACTCAAATGGCTTTATCTTTAAAAATAAGCCCAAAGCTAAATGGAGCAGTAGACTTAGAAGAGACAAACTTCTCAAATTCAGAGAAGCTGTTATGGATAAACATAAAATAAAGACAGCACTATACAGACCTTTCTTTAAAAGTCAGCTATATATTGACTACATAGCGTTAGATATCGTTGGTCAGCTACATGAAGTATATCCAAAAAAAGAAAAGGAAAACAAAGTTATTTTAACAAGCGGCAATCCACATAATAAACCATTCCAAGCAATATGTACAGACAATCCATACGATTTTGGCACACTTGAGACTACTGAAGGCTTTCCTTTGTATAAATACGATTCTTCAGGTAGCAGGCACGACAACATTACAGATTGGGGATTAGATCAGTTCGTTTCTCACTATGAAGATAAAACGATCAAGAAAGAGGATATTTTTCACTATACCTACGCAGTGCTTCACGATCCTTCCTACAGAAAAAAATATGAGCTTAATCTTAAGCGTGAATTTCCAAGACTTCCGTTATACTCAGATTTCTGGAAATGGGCTGGCTGGGGACAAAAGCTGATGGATCTGCATATCAATTATGAGACTGTCAAGCCTTACGACCTTAAAGTAAATTCATTTGAAGTCAAGGCTGAAGCAAAAAGACAGAAAGAGCTTGTTTCGATGGTATGCGAAGAGACATCTGATTACGGAAGGCAGACTATAGTCAAGACAAAGCTCAGAGCCGATAAAGAAAAAGGCATAATCGAAATTGACGAATTGACATACCTTTCAGGTGTGCCTAGATCAGCGTGGGATTACAAGCTCGGAAACCGCTCTGCTCTTGAGTGGGTGCTCGACCAGTACAAAGAAAAGAAACCCAAAGATCCGACGATTGCAGAAAAATTCAATACTTACCGCTTTGCGGATTACAAAGACCATGTAATTGATCTACTCAAGAGAGTTTGTACAGTCAGTGTCGAGACGGTTAGGATTGTGGAGAGTATGGGGAAGGAAAGAGTTGGATAGATAAAAAAAGTAGGAGGCAGGAATGGTAAAAAGAGTTTTTATGATTCTGTTTTTGCTAACAGGGTTAGTATTTTGTGATACTATTAAAGTGTCCAGTACAAGAATAAAAGTAGACGAGGCTATTATAAAATCCCCTCAATACCTAGCAGCGGGGAATAAAAACGGTTTAATCGATTCGGGCGAGAAAATAAGCTTGGAAATTGCTTTGAAAGCAACATTAGGTGATTTCATAAGTACTTCCGCCAAAATAAGCTCGAATGATCAATACATCAAAATTATTACAAGTAAAGTTGATTACAATGATATCCCGCAGGGTCGATCCGTTTGGGGGAATAATCCTCTTGTTTTTGAAATAAAATCAGATTGTCCTCACAAACATATTGTTGAATTTGATGTGAAAATTTACGATTCAAATAAACGAGATCCGGATAATAAATATATCGAATTTATCGAAAAAGTAAAAGTAACTGTACATAATGTTGGCCCTATAGAATACAGCGGTGCGATCATTGATGACGATGATATTGGCCAGAGCCAAGGGAATGATAATAAAATAATTGAGAAGTCAGACGGAAATATTGAAATTCCATTAAGATTGATAAATAAAGGTGATGCTGATGTTAAGGATGCAAGAGTTAAACTATCAACAGAAAGTAGAGATATTAAAATATTAGAAAGTGAAAAACCTTACAATTTAATCAAAGTTGGATCTGAAGCTTGGACGCCAGCCGATTATCTTTTTAAGGTCGAAGATAATTCCTATGTTGATAAAATATACTATCTTCCACTCAAACTTGAAATAACTGGTTATTTTGAAGGTTACAAATATAATTGGGTACATGAATTTGGTATTGGGGATAAAAAATTTCAACAGGAGGCACAAAAAGAGTTAAATGAGAAAGCAAAAGCTGACATGATTTTTGTTCATTTCGGAAATGTAAGCGATTTTTATATCGGCAAAACTGAGGTAACA